>JAKUOQ010000030.1 GCA_022450865.1 Nitrospinales bacterium
AAGCAGTTGATGCCACTTTATGACAAGCCAATGATTTATTATCCATTGAGCACACTTTTACTGGCTAATATACGCGATATTTTTATCATAACCACACCTAAGGACCTACCTCTGTTTCAAGAGTTACTCAAAGACGGTAGCCAGTGGGGTATCAATATTACTTATGGAATCCAGCCCAGCCCTGATGGATTGGCACAGGCGTTCCTCATTGGAAAAGATTTTATTGGTAATGAGGGTTGTAGCCTTATTCTTGGTGATAATGTTTTTTACGGACCCGGATTTCCGGATTTATTGCAAACAGCTCAAAAACGTGAACAGGGGGCAACCGTATTTGGATATTGGGTCAAGGATCCACAAAACTATGGTGTCGTAGATTTTGATGACCAGGATAGAGTTGTCGGTGTTGAAGAAAAACCTGATAAACCTAAATCCCATTACGCCATAACCGGATTATATTTCTACGACAATCAGGTGGTGGATATTGCAGGCTCGATCGAACCTTCCGGCAGAGGCGAATTAGAAATCACCGATGTGAATCGAGTTTACCTACAACAGTCTCAATTATCTGTCGAAAAAATTAGCCGAGGTTTCACATGGTTGGACACAGGGTCGCATGACTCTTTGCTTGATGCCTCCAACTTTATTGAAACCATACAAAAACGTCAGGGGCTCATGGTTTGCTGTCCCGAAGAGATCGCCTTCAGTAAAGGTTGGATTTTAGCGGAAGATGTTGCAAGGCTTGCTAAAACTTTAAAAAAAAATAAATACGGCCAATATTTGACGCGTTTGATATCCAATCTATAAACAGGGGTTTCACGCACTCTGTTTAATATCGGTCTTTTAAAACTGCTCACCTATGAAAATTCTTCTCACAGGAAAAACCGGACAAATTGGTGAGGAATTAAATAATATTATTGGTGATTTAGGAAACCTTATTACTGTTGATAAGGAACAATTGGATCTTTCCAAACCTAACTCGATAGAACCAGTAATTTTAGACATTAAACCAGACATTATTATTAATCCTGCAGCCTATACAGCGGTTGATAAAGCTGAAGAAGAGCCTGACCTGGCAATGACGGTAAATGCCATTGCCCCTGGCTTATTAGCAAAAGCAGCAAGAAAAGTTGGGGCAGGACTGATCCATTATTCCACGGACTATGTATTTGATGGTTGCTCTGAGATTCCTTATAAAGAAGAAGACCCTCCCAATCCTTTGAATGTTTATGGCAAAACTAAACTTGCAGGAGAAAAAGCCATAGCCGAAGTTGGAGTTCCATTCCTGATAATAAGAACCAGCTGGGTTTATAGTCTTCATGGTAAAAACTTTTTAAGAACTATAAAAAAGCTGGCAGAAGAAAAGGACATAATTCAAGTTATTGACGATCAAATTGGGGCCCCTACCTGGGCTCGTTCCGTTGCTCTGAAAACACATCAAATCCTCAAACAATGTTTAAACAAAAAATGGCTTGAAACAAAGGATTCCAACTTATCAGGCATATTCCATGTGACTTCCCAGGGAAAAACCAGTTGGCACGGTTTTGCCAGGGAAGTTTTAAATATGTCCAACACCTCACAAAATATAAAATTGATCGCAATTCCTACATCCGATTATCCTACTCCTGCAGTGCGTCCTCCCAACTCCCTTTTAAATAACGAAAAGATTCAAAAAGTATTTGGCATCGATATGCCGCATTGGGAAGATGCATTGAAAGACTGTATGGACTCCAATTAGCCTAAATTATTTGCAATATGATAGAAAAATATTTTCTTGTTCTTAAATTAAAACCGGGCGCATCGCTTGGAGAAATTAAAAAAGCTTATAAGGCTCAAGTAAAAATTTGGCACCCCGATCGGTTTCCTCTTGAATCTCCCCGCTTACAACTAAAAGCTCACGATATGTTCCAAGAAGTTACCACCGCCTATAAAAAGCTGACTGAAGCATATATGAATCGACGATACACTGGAGGTTCAGGGTGGAAAGGAAAATCCACAACTTATACTAGGGCGCGTCAAGAACGCAAAAGAACCCAAACGACTGAAAACAGCTTCAATGAAGAAGAAAAAACTCCTGGTTTCACAACCCATACATGGTCCAATGGAGACAAATACGAAGGACAAATGTTTCAAGAACAAATGCATGGAAGAGGCATTTTTACTTGCGCGCAAGGATATGTTTATACAGGCGAGTTCAAACACGGAAAACCCAACGGCTTAGGAAAACTTGTATACGACAATGGTGACGAATATGAAGGTAGCTTTTTAAACGATATGCTGCATGGCCAGGGCAAATATTCCTACTCCAATGGAGATTGTTACCGGGGAGAGTTTATGAACGACTTACCACATGGACATGGTGTCTATGTCCTGGCTAACGGAAATGTTTATTCAGGTAAATGGGAAAATGGAAGCCTCGCTTCTAAATAACCTCATGCTTTAAACTCCTACCATTTGCCGGTTACGCATATGATTAAGATTGCTGAGCTATAAATATACTTGTGCTGTTCTCGTAACATTCAAAACCACTTTCCTTGCGCATTTTTTATATTGTTCACTATTTTGATTTAATATATAATTTTTATTAAGGCAGGAATTAAATCACTTTCCTAAAAAATACTCTCTAGCATTAAATTTACCCAACGTTTACAAAAAAAGAGACAAAAAAATTATGTACGGTGTAATTTTAGCGGGTGGGAGTGGCACCCGGTTTTGGCCTGTTAGCCGCGAACAAAGCCCAAAGCAATTGCAACAGTTCTTTGGCAGCGGAACCATGATCCAAAACACGGTGCAACGCCTATTACCTCTTATCTCTATAGAAAATCTGTACGTAGGTACCCATCAACAACAAGCCCTTGAAACTCTACGACAATTAGATTCTTTTGCCTTTTCGCCAAATCATCTTTTAGCCGAACCTTGTAGTAAAAATACCGCCTTAGCAATCGGTTTGATGGCAAAGATAGTGGAGGAAAAAGATTCAGAAGCAATTATGGCTAT
Source organism: Nitrospinales bacterium (assembly GCA_022450865.1). Lineage (GTDB taxonomy): Bacteria > Nitrospinota > Nitrospinia > Nitrospinales > VA-1 > UBA8687. Next base: position 2,995 of record JAKUOQ010000030.1, read on the forward strand.
TTTCCCGGCAGACCACGTTGTCTCTAATGCAAAAAAGTTTAGTCAGGCATTAAAAAAAGCAGAAGTTCTAGCACAGAAGGGTTTTCTAGTAACCTTGGGTATCCCTCCCACACGACCAGAAACAGGATTTGGTTATTTAAAACAAGGTTTGGAGTTGGAAGATTCTGAAGATACTTATCGGGTAGACAGGTTTGAAGAAAAACCCGATCTCTCTAAGGCTAAAAAATATTTAGAACAAGGTACTTATTTTTGGAATTGCGGAATCTTTGTTTGGAAAGCCTCAGCTATTTTAGGGGAATTACAACAGCATTCTCCAGACATTCATTTACAATTGGAAACACTGATGGGTTGTTTACAAAATTCATCAGGAAAACTGGACTACCTTGAACTGAATGAAAAAGGTTGCAAGCTTTTTTCTTCTCTCCCAAGTATTTCTATTGATTACGCAGTAATGGAAAATTCGTCTAATGTTGTCATGATTGCTTCAGACATTGGCTGGAACGATGTCGGCTCTTGGAATGCTTTGGACGAAGTATGCGAAAAAGATTTTAAAGGGAATATTCTTACAGGAAATATTCTAGCGCAGGATTGCAATAATTCCATAGTCCACGGACAAAATCGACTTATTGCCACACTAGGATTAAAAGACACGGTAGTGGTAGACACGCAAGACGCTCTTTTAGTCTGTTCCAAGGAACGGTCACAGGATGTAAAAAAATTGGTAGAATCACTTATTGAAAAAGGCTGTCCAGAAGGTAGGGTTCCTGCCACTGTAAAAAAACCGTGGGGATCCTACACAAATCTAGATTCTGGGCCTACTTATTTATTAAAACGAATCGAGGTGTTGCCTGGCGAGACACTCAGTCTGCAATCCCACAAATACCGTAGTGAACATTGGACTGTAGCTTCAGGTTCTGCAGAGGTTGAGTTAAAAGAAAAAACTTTTCATTTAAAAGCCAATGAATCCATCACTATCCCTTTAAATGCCAAACACCGACTTGGAAATCCGGGAACCGAATTGTTAATTATTTTTGAAATCCAATTTGGAAGTATTTTGGATGAAAAAGATATATTGCGCTACGATGATCGCTACGGCCGCCACTGATCTTTGTGTCTGAAATCAATCAAGGTGACTTCCAATATTTAGGATTAGGAACCCAGTACATCGGGTTAAACTGGCGTCCCCAGCGGGATTCGAACCCGCGTCGCCGGCGTGAAAGGCCGGTGTCCTGGGCCAGGCTAGACGATGGGGACGTTCAATTTATTGGGAAAAGAAAGTTAAGAAGTGAGCCGCGAAGGGATCGAACCTTCGACCACTTGATTAAAAGTCAAGTGCTCTACCAACTGAGCTAGCGGCCCCTTCTTAGAAACAAAAGACGGAAAGTATCAAACCTATAATAGCATGTCAACGCATTTATTTGCCTTGATTTTCAACGTAAGGGTCAATAATATCTAAGCTTACAATATTATTTCAAAAATAAGAGGGCCTTTTGGAAAAATCAGAAAAAATTTGGATGGACGGGAAACTGGTTCCTTGGAACGAAGCCAATATCCATGTCCTGACTCATACTCTTCATTATGGCTTGGGAGTTTTTGAGGGAATTCGCTGCTACAACTCTATGGAAAATGGCCCTGCCATCTTCAGACTGCAGGAGCATGTCGACCGTCTATTCCAATCAGCGGTCATTCTTGGGATCGATGTCCCCTTTTCCAACAAAGAAATACATGATGCCATTATTCAGGTTGTTCTCGAAAACAAACTAGAGGAATGTTATATCCGCCCCATCGTTTTCCTGGGGGACAATAAAATGGGGCTCAACCCAAAAGGCGTTGATGTCCGTTGTGCAATTGCTGCCTGGCCATGGGGAACCTATTTGGGAGAAGATGGGCTTAATAAAGGAATTCGTGTACGCGTTTCTTCCTTCACCCGGCATCACGTAAACATCAGTATGACTAAAGCCAAGGCCTGTGGTTACTATATAAACTCTATTTTAGCCAAGGCCGAGGCACATCGAGATGGATACGATGAAGCCATCCTGCTTGACCCAAGTGGTTATGTTTCCGAAGGATCTGGCGAAAATATATTTATTTATTCAAAGGGGAAATTGCATACCCCGACCCTTTCCAGTTCCAATTTAGATGGAATCACACGTGACGCTGTCATTAAAATCTGTATGGAGCTCGACATAGGGATAGAAGAAAGAAATATCACCCGCGACGAACTTTATATTGCGGAAGAAGTTTTTCTCAGCGGAACCGCTGCGGAAATAACCCCTGTCCGCGAAATCGATGGTCGAACTATCGGCAAGGGCGTAAAAGGTCCCATAACGGATAAAATCCAACAAACCTTTTTCAAAATAGCCCACGGTAACAAATCAAAATTCAGCAAATGGCTCACCCCGATTTAGAACAGGCTTTTCTGAAAAACAGAAACCATATAGTTTGTCATCCAAGCTTATAGTCTTATCGGGTAGCTAGCTTTAAAAATTTCCGGAGAGTTTTATTTATGCCAATTTACGAATATGAATGTGAAAAGTGTGGGGTCACTTTTGAGGCCATGCAGACCATATCGGCGAAACCCATGAAAACCTGCAACGGCCTTGGCTGCGATGAAAAAGATAATGGGAAAGTGCGACGAATCGTTTCTCAATCAGGATTCATCCTCAAAGGTTCAGGTTGGTATGCATCCGATTACCCGTCAGAAGCGCGCAAAAAAGGTTGGGAACAAGAAAGCAATCAATCCAAAAGCGCTAACGATAGCTCGCCTGCCTCAACTGAGGACGCAAAAGCTCCAGCAGCGGAGAAAAAAACAAAAGCCGAGCCAGCTACCACCCCAGTTAAAAAACCGACACCGAAAAATCCTTACTCAGGTGGAAAATCGAAAAAGGCCAAGGGCCCAAAATAAGTCGGCCTTATGAAAGAACCGGACGACATTAACCAGAATATTTTTTTCTCCCTCATAGATGGGTTAATTTTAGTCTCGCCATCTCTTTCAATTCTACATAGCAATTTAGCCATTGAAGATATGTTCCACAAATCCAGAGATGCCATTGCAAATCGACCTTTAGAAGAACTTTTCCCAAGACAACCACAAATCCTAGATAAGGTCGAGAAGGTACTCGAAACAGGGGCTTGTTACCATGATGTGGAGGCAAAAGGTGAACGAAAAACGGCATCTGTTGAATTTCCTGTAAACCTAACTCTATCTCCTTATCTTGAATCAGACGATTCCATACAAGGCGCCATAATACTAGTAAAAAATATGAGCTTGATTCGTGAACTAGAGCAACGGCAGCGCCCTGCTGATCACTTGAATAACCTGGGTACTTTGGCGATGGGCTTGGCGCATGAAATTAGAAATCCATTAGGAGGTATCCGCGGCTCCGCACAGTTACTGCGGCATGACATCAAAAATAAATCGCATCGCGAATATCTTGATGTGGTCATAAGTGAAGTTGATCGAATAGACCAATTGGTCAAACGCATGATGGATTTAGCAAAGCCCGCAGACATTAAACTGAAAGAGACAAATATTCATAAAGTTCTTGAAGAAATTCTAATACTGGAAAAAGAAACCTTCCGCCTTAAAAATATCCGTTTTCAACAAACATATGATCCTAGTCTGCCACACATCGAAGCCGATGAAGACCAACTAAAGCAAGTTTTTCTAAATCTCATTAAAAATGCCATCGAGGCCTCTAGGAATGGCGGCACTCTACAAATTGTAACCCGCGTCAGTTCAAGCTTTGCAATAAAAACTCCCATAGCAAGTGTCCCACGGCAAAACATAGCCGTGGAAATCATGGACTCGGGTGAAGGTATGGACGAAGAAACCCAAAAAAAATTATTTACTCCCTTTCATACAACTAAAAGCAAGGGTAGCGGACTGGGTTTGGCTATTTCCCTAAAAGTTGTCGAAGACCATCACGGAAAGATAAAAATTACTTCTGAAAAAGGGCTAGGGACTACCGTGCAAGTGTTTCTACCAATTCGCCAAAGGTGATATGATAGTCAAATGAATTCAAAGCAAAATAAAATTCTCATTGTCGATGACGAAAAAAATATTCTCTGGGTCTTGAAAAAAGGTCTGGAAAAAAATAATTACCTCGTAGACACGGCAACAAGTGGCGAAAAAGCCCTTGAACAACTCCAAAAAAATAAATACCTCATGATGTTTTCAGATATTTTTATGGAGGGCATTAGCGGTCTAGAGTTGATGGAGCAATCTCAGAAAATTTGTCCTGAGCTTAAAATTGTGATCATGACCGCACAGGACTCTATGAACAACACCATAGAGGCAATGCGCTTGGGGGCCTATGACTACCTCACTAAACCTTTCGACTTCGATGATGTTTATAGCCTGGTACAAAAAGCCGAAAATGCGCAAACTTTTTCTCCACCCAAAGATATAGAAGCTACGCAAAGCCTAGATACGGCTACAGAAAATGAGGGGAATTCAATAATAGGAAAAAGTAAAAGCATGCAAGAAATTTTTAAGACTATAGGTAAATCAGCAGGCTCCGATTTATCTATTCTCATTACGGGTGAAAGCGGTACAGGTAAAGAAATGATCGCCAGCACCCTTCACCACTATTCAAAAAGAAAAGATAAAGCCTTTATCTGTATCAACTGTGCGGCCATTGCAAGAGAGCTTCTGGAATCCGAATTGTTTGGGCACGAACGCGGTGCATTCACCGGTGCAGTTGAAAGAAAAATAGGAAAATTTCAGCAAGCAGATGGCGGCACTTTGTTCCTGGATGAAATAGGGGATATGGAATTGCCATTACAAGCAAAGATACTGCGTGTTTTGCAAAATAATGAATACTATAGGGTCGGAGGAAAAGAGACTTTGCGGACAAACGTGCGAATTATCGCCGCGACTAATCAGAACCTCCTCGATATGATCCAACTAAAAAGTTTCCGTGAAGATTTATACCACCGCCTTAATGTTATTCATATTCATATACCGCCATTGAGGGAAAGACTCGAAGATGTCCTCCTACTTGCAAATCATTTTATCAGCCGATACACCAAATCATTGGCCCGAGGTAATGTATACCTTTCCTCAGATGTCGAACGCATTCTAAGTGGCTACCACTGGCAAGGCAATATCCGGGAACTGGAAAATGTAATCAAACGCGCAGTTATGCTTTGCCTTTCTGGACCTATACTGCCGGAGCATCTTCCTTCGCATTTGCAGAAAGAAGATAATTTCTCCAACCAATGGGATGACAGGCTGAATCAACTTATAAAAGATTTTCTGCTAAACAATAATTTGAAAGAAGAAGGGTTATTGTATGACACTCTCATACAAAAGGTAGAAAAACATCTTTTTGAAATCGTTCTCGGAACCTACTCCGGAAAACAAATCGCTACCGCTAAGGCTTTGGGCATCAATCGCAACACGCTAAAAAGAAAAATAGATGCCATGAAAATTAAAATAAAAAAAGACCGCATTCAATAAGCCCTTGCAAACTCAACGCATCCTTTCTATTAAAAGCCCTCTTGGCCCTCCGGTTGAAATTCTAAAACATACTTTTCCCGCACAATCTAACAAACCCCGAGTCTCTTTTGTCGCAGGACTTCACGGCGATGAATTGGAAGGGCTCTATATTTGCCATAAATTACTTCGTTACCTGAAAGAGCTGGAAATCTCCAACCCCGAAGCCATTCAAGGGCAAATAAATATTTATCCGGCGGTGAACCCTCAGGCCCTCGAAAATGCAACTCGACTCTGGCCTTTCTTCTCTCTGGATGTCAACCGTACTTTCGGCTCCGGACAAATAGATTCTCTCGCTGTCGAAACATCACAAATCCTCTTAGAAGATTTGAAGTCATCGTCAGAAATCGTTATTGACTTTCATTCCAGCAATCTTCAATTGATGGAACTACCACAAATACGCATCATTAAAGATTTTGAAAAAAAACTTCTGCCGCTGGCAAAAAAGTGCAATGTGGACTTGATTTGGATTCACCCCAACGCAGAAATTTTCGCGTCAACTTTAGCGTTTAATCTGAACAACGCTAAAACTCCCGCATTAGTTATAGAAACAGGAATTTGTCATCGCATCCACCCAAACGCAGGCGACCAAATATTTAATGGGATGCTTAATCTACTCCATGAAACAGGAACCCTCAACATCAAACTTGATCCAGTTAAAGAACCCAAACTCGTTCAATCCGATCAGGTAAAAATGGTGCAAGCCTATCATTCTGGACTATTCATAAAACAAGTAGAGGTGGGTAAATTCCTAGAGGAAGGGGAAAGGCTTGGAAAGCTAATTGACCCGATCGAAGGTAGCGTTCTCAAGGAAATAGTTTCTCCTTGTTCCGGTTTGCTGTTCACTCTTCGTGAACATCCTTTAGTACATAAAGGTTCTCCCCTAGCACGAATTGTCGAAATCTTGAGGAAAAAGTGAAAGAAAAAATACTCACACTACCAACCCCTTATGGGGGAAATCTCGAACTTTATAAAAACGTTTGGGGAAAACCTGGTGAATCTTTATCTATAGTCAGTGGATTGCAAGGGGATCATTTAAATGGGTTGTTTCTTAATTCACAGCTCACGCAGTTTTTAGATAGGATTTGCGAAGGCTTGGACCCTCACTACACACTAACCGGACAAGTACAAACTTTCCCGGTTGTCAATATCAACGCGGTGCAATCCGGAACACGGCTTTGGCCGTTGGATGGAATGGATATGGACCTCGCTTTCCCTGGTAACTCTCAAGGCGAAACTGCCGAAGCTATTGCTTCTATGATTCTGCAGCATACAAAAGATTCATTCTGGGGCCTCATTTTAACTTCAGCTCCACCGCATTATGAAGATGCGCCTCATATCCAAGTGTATAAGTCAGATAACAGTGTAAAAAAAATGTGCCGCGATTTAAAAATAGAAACGGTACGTAAGCAAAAAGAATACTCCACCCAAAAAGTAAATTTATTTCACCACTGGCAAGAGCAAGAAATCTCTTCGGTAATGATTTCTGCTGGAGCACCCAGAACCATCAACTTACAGCAATGCGAAAATCTGTTTCAAGGAATTCTAAATTTTATGAAGGCAGAAGGAATTCTCAAAGATCATCGTAATAAAAATTCCGAAAATAAAGGTAAAACCCGAATTTATCAACCCGACGAAGAAATATTGGTAAAAACTTCAACCGCAGGCATATTTCTTCAAGAAGTAAAAGTTGGAAGTTACTTAAAGCAAGGGCAAAAAATCGGCGAAGTCCGTGACATATATAGTGGTAAAAGGCTAGAAGAACTCATCTCCTCAGAAGACGGCTTGCTGATAACTCTCAGGCAATACCCCATCGTCTATGAGAAAGAACCGGTTGCCATAATTCTAACAGCAAAAAAATCATGGCGGGAATACTTTCCATGGAACCGTTAAAGGATCATACTACGCCAGCATAGACCTCTGCCTATCAAGGCCATGGGATAACCTAAAGTGAGAAATATCAGCATACCAATTAATTATTTGTTAACAAATAGTCCAACCCTCAAAAAGTTGATGGGCTATATTGGATAAGATAAAATCAAAGACAAGAATTATTGTAAAATTATCGTTCCCTCATGAACACGGCCGAAACCATTAAAAACCAGATTATAGTTCAGAATGATTCCGGTTATCGTTATTCTATTGAACCCTTTTTATTGGCAGATTTTGCTAGGTTGCTCCCAGGGCAAGAAGTTCTCGATATTGGCACTGGTTGCGGCATCATCTCGCTACTAATGGCTTATCGTGAGCCAGAACTCAAAGTAACGGGAATAGAAATTCAAGATTCTGCTGCTGCAAACGCTGAGAAAAACGTTACTAAAAATCAAATGAAAATTAAAATTATCCGTGGCGATTTTCTCAATCTGAAATTGGCCCCAAAACAATTTGATTTGATCGTATCCAACCCCCCCTATCGGAAAGTTAATTCTGGCCACATAAATCCAGATAAAGGAAAAGCCATCGCCAGACATGAGTTAAAACTAAGCTTGTCTGCCATGCTCGACAAAACAAAACCTATCTTAAAAAAGGGTGGTCATATCACTCTGGCCTATCCGCCCATCCGATTACAAGAAACTTTGCATGAACTTGGGATGCGGGAACTCTTTCCCAGTAGGGTCCGTTTTATTCATGGAAATAAAAATTCAGAAGCAAGAATTTTTCTAGTGGAGGCTATCAAACAAAAGAAAAGCGATTTAATAGTCGATTCCCCTCTCTACGTTTATAATAAAGATGGAAGTTATTCTAAGGAAATGAAGGAGATTTATGATTCCTTTAATTGTATTGACAGGACCCACCACATCGGGGAAAAGTGAAACTGCCGTGGCATTGGCCCGCAAATTGAACACTGAAATTATCAGTGCCGATTCTATGCAGGTCTACAAATATTTTGACATCGGAACAGCCAAACCCTCAGCTAAAGACCGGCAAACTATTCCACATCATTTGATTGATATCCTGGAACCTGATGAAGAGTTCAATGCTTTCGATTTTAAAATCCGGGCACTAAAAATTATCAACGACTTGATGAGTCAAAATAAAATACCCATCCTTGTTGGAGGGACCGCTCTCTATCTCAAAGTTTTAATACAAGACTACGACTGCGCAGTAGAAATATCAGAAGAGACTAGAAAAAAAATACGACAAGAAATTCTCGAGCAAAAGGTTGAAAAGGTCTATAAAAAGTTACAAGCTATTGATCCTGTTAGTTCAGAAAAAATATCTGAAACAGATTCCCTGAGAATCGAGAGGGCTTTGGGTGTATATTTGGAAACGGGAAAACCATTTTCAGAATTTCAAAAAGAAGACTCGGCTCCGGATACCCGATTCCCCATTTATACATTCATCCTCGAATGGAACCGATTGGAGCTATATGCCAAAATTGACAAACGAGTTGACGACATGATCAAATCTGGACTGGAAAATGAAGTTAAAAAGATTCTTGACCGAGGATTCTCACCAGATTTAAAACCTCTAAAAAGTATAGGCTACACCCAAATGACAAACTACCATAAGGGCCATTATGATTTAAAGAGAGCCATTTACGAAATCAAAAGGGAAACACGACATTATGCCAAGCGACAACTCACATGGTTTAGAAAAATGCCTGAAGCCCAAATCATCACCACAGATAAAAATGACACTCCCGAAACTCTTAGCGATAAATTGCTCTCACGCCTACCCAAAACCGTTGCCTGCCTGTTAATGGTTTTTCTTATTTTAGGTTTTGGTGCTAAAACAGAGGCTAAAAATACAGCCCAAAATTTTGAACAAGCAAAAATTCTTTTCGCCAAAAAAGAATGGGCTAAAGCTAAAAATCAACTTCTGGCTATTCAGAATACGGACTCGGGTTCAATAGAAAGCAAACGTTCTCGCTTTTTGCTTGGCCTTATTAATATTCAGAATAATAAAAACGAAGAAGCTATCGCACTATTATCACCTCTAGTAAAAATTTATCCAGATATTGAAGACTATATCTTACTGAATTTAGCTAAAGCAGAATTGCTTAACAAAATGCATGATAAGGCGCGAGCCCATGCCTTACAGCTAATTAAAAAATTTCCAGATACACAGTTTTATCCAGAAGCCCAAATTATTCTTGCAAACACTTATATTCAAACAAACGTAATTGACAAAGCCACGGAGATATTGCAAAACTCGGTCACAACTATAACAAGCTCCTCTCGCTATAAACGTTTTCAATCTTATCTTCCTGATCTAATTTACAAACTAGCTACTCATCAAAAAAATTCTGGTAATAAAAAAGAAGCCTATTTAAGTTACCGACAGCTCTATATTAAATATCCCAACCACGAGCTGACCTCCGATGCAGAATCTGCGATAAAAAAACTTCTAGCATCTCCAGAAATAAATGAAAAGCCCTTAAGCCTGGAGGAGCATACAGAACGAATCGAACAATTATTTAAAGCCGCACGATATAAAGAAGTCATTGATGAAGTTGAAGGAATCCAAAAAAATAACACCACAATGTCAGGAAGATTTTATTTTTTTCTATCAAATGCTCATCGAGGATTACGAGATAGGAAAACAGCGAACATTGCGCTGAAGAACTTTTCAAAACTTTATCCTCAGCACAGCCAAATTCAAAAAGCTAAGTTCAATATTGGACGCAACTTATGGAATCTTGGCAAACCCATAGCTGGGGCCAAATACTTTAAAGAGGTTGCGAAGGGAAACCCTTCTTCTGAGCGAACAATTAAAGCCTTATTTTTTCTGGGGAAGATTTACGAAGAACAAAAAAATTATCCCGAGGCACTTAAAACCTATCAAATGGCTTTGAACAAATATTCTGAAGAATTTTACGGGCAGTGGGCCGGATGGCGCCTTGGTTGGGTGAATTATATCGATGGAAAATTTGAAAAAGCATTTGAACGTTTTCAGGATTTGGCCCAACAATTTCCCAAGGGGCCTTTCATAGAATCTAATCTATATTGGAGCGCAAAATCGGCAGAAAAAATGGGCGATAAGGAGAAAGCCGAAAAATTATTCATTGATGTCGCCAATCTATACCCCTACACCTTTCACGGAATTCGTGCCAAGGAACAATTGTTAAAAACGGGGATGTCTTTCACTAAAAATAATATAAAAAGTAAGGGTGCGCAAACACCCGTGAAGTTGGGGAGAGCGTTGACCCCGCTGGAAAATTTCTATCATAACCGAGCAATAGAATTATCTGCACTTGGCCTAACCATTGAGGCGAGAAATGAGATACAACAACTTGAAAAATCCATTCGAAAAAATTTAACCGGCGTACTGTGGCTTTCAAAGCTTTACCATAAAGCTGACGGTTATCCTGAGTCGCTCAAGTTATTACAATTATATAAAAACTTTGCCACTAAATCGGGTAAGCGCAACTTATCACACCGCTTTTGGAAATATTTCTTCCCTCTGGCATATAGAGATGCCGTGGCTTCTAACTCAAAGTATCGAAAAGTAGACCCTTATTTTATAACTGGCATTATAAGACAGGAAAGTCTTTTTAATAGGAAAGCTTTGTCTCCTGCAGGCGCACGTGGTCTCATGCAAATTATGCCTGCTACCGGAAAAAAGCTTTATCCAAAGAGTAAACTTAATAAACCTTTTGTTTCTGATGCATTATTTGAACCCGATTTAAATATCAGACTTGGAGTAAAATATGTAAGTCAATTGGACAAACGCTTTGGGGGGAATGGAACGCATATTTTAATTTCATATAATGCTGGGCCTCATGTACTGAAAAAATGGCTGAAACGGTTTGATAATGTAAATGACCTGGATGTGTTTATTGAATCGATCCCCTATCCCGAAACCAGGCGCTATGTAAAACACGTATTGAGAAACCGCGGGATTTACAAAGCCCTATATTCAACCTCGTAAAGATATTTTTAACTTAAGGACTTATTACAATTCTTTGAGGAACAATTAAAAAAGGAAACCTGTTGTGACAGAAAAAATTCAAAAATCTGATAGCGAATGGCAAGAGAAATTGACCGATGAGCAATTCCAAGTATGTAGAAAAAAGGGAACCGAAAATGCCTTTTCGGGAAAATATTGGGACTGCCACGACAGGGGTACTTATCACTGTTGCTGCTGCGATGAACCTCTGTTTTCGTCGAAAACAAAATTCGATTCAGGCACGGGTTGGCCCAGCTTTTACCAATCAACAGACCCAAATGTAATCACAACTAAAGAAGACTCCTCATTTTTTATGCGCAGGGTTGAAGTTCTATGCAGCAAATGCGAGTCGCACCTGGGTCATGTATTTGAAGACGGGCCAGCACCGACTGGGCTTCGCTATTGCATCAATTCCGTTTCTCTGGAATTCAAAAAATCTGAGACAATTTGAAATTAGGGATATCGAGCTAAAAGTTGGCGGATGTAACCCACTCGTTGAAAATCTTCCAGTTTCGTGAACAATTTCTCTGCTCTTTTTAAATGATAAGTTGCCTTATCTGGTTCTGGAATATTTTCACGGTATAAATTACCCAGCATCATATGCCCATCCGCAAAATCTGGCTTAATTCTTATAACCTCACGGAAAGCGGAGCTGGCATCATCATATAATTCCGCGTCAATTAAAGACAGCCCCAAATAAAATTGCACTTGAACAGAATCCGGTTTCAAAGCCACGGCTTTTCTTAGATATTCCACCGCTTCTTTAAACCGGCGGTTGATCCGACTAGCGATTCCCAGATAAAAATAGACATTTGAGTCTTCCGGGCATACCTTCTCAGCTCGATTTAACACCTTAATGGCTTCTTCTGTTTCACCTTGTTTGATATAAGAAGCCCCCAATGCTGTGTAAGCGTGGATAAACTCCGGGTTAAGGTCTATAGATTTTTTAAAAACCCAAACCGCTTTGTGCAGGGCATCAATACCATTTTCCTCCATGCAACCATAAGCAATACCCATATTATAATAGGCGTCGAGAAAGTTCGGCTTGAATCCACTTGCCATTTGGTAAGCATCAACAGCGGCTTGATACCAAGTCAGGTTTTGCAGCCGCAACCCCTCTTTCAACCATTCCTCAGCAGCTTTGTTTTTTTCTTGTACCTCATCTTTAGGGCGATAGAGTTGGTGAACTAAAGCCGCTCTTTGAAAATCGTTTTGGCGAATATAGAGCTGTTCAGCAATTTCCAAGTATTTCATCGCACGTTTGGGATTCCGCAATTTTTTAATGTGCAGTGAACCGAGTAGATAATGCCCATCAGCATATTCAGGGCGGACTCTCACGGCCCTTTTGAATGCCTGTCGCGCTGCTGTGTGATAACCAAACTCTAAATAAGCTTGCCCTACCAAACCACATATACTGGCAAAAACCTGAAGAGGAGCCTCCGTGTTTTTTTTATTCATCTCATATACATCACGATTTCGACCTAATCGATCAAAAATAAAAGTCAACCAATAATCAGCGATAGCAAAGTCGGGTGCCATGGGAACGATTTTTTTAAAAGCAACGTAAGATTTCTTTTCTTTTCCCTGCATCCAGTAAGCGGTTCCCAAGTCAATATAAATTTGTGGATAATTAGGCTTGAGTCTCGCCGCTCTGCGGTAGTTTTCAATTTCTTCCTTTCGGTTTCCTAAAGCCATATAGACATGGCCCAGTAGATGATACGCCGGATAAGCATTTGGGCTCACGTGCAAAACATCTCTCAGTACCGCAATGGCTTCGATATAAAAACCTTGCGCGGTGAGTTTGATGCCTTCCTCAAATAATGCTGGATCTTCCCAAGGGTAAGGTAAGAGAT
>JAKUOQ010000031.1 GCA_022450865.1 Nitrospinales bacterium
GTGTATACCATGTCGATGTGCGGCGAGAACTTTTTCTTTTAATCCACCGATTGGAAGAACTTTTCCCGTCAAAGTCAGTTCTCCTGTCATTGCAATATCGTGACGCAACGAAGTTTTAGTGAGTGCCGAAACCAGCGCCACGGCCATGGTAATACCTGCTGAAGGACCATCTTTAGGAACCGCGCCCTCAGGAATATGGATGTGGAAATCATTTTTCTGGTAAAAACTTTTTGGCAACCCGAATTCGGAAGCCCGTGACCGGACGTAAGTCATAGCAGCCTGAGCTGACTCTTTCATGACATCGCCCAGTTGCCCAGTGGGCACGAGTTTCCCGGTTCCAGGCAGAACAGTGACTTCTATCGACAGAATCTCCCCACCCAACTCGGTCCATGCTAATCCGATCGCCGAACCTATGTCAAGTGGACCTTCGTTGTCTGATCGTTTGTATTTTGGGGTGCCAAGGTACTTTGTCAAACTTGCTGGAGTAATTTTAATTTGCGTCTTTTTACCTTTTTTTACCACTTCCTTTACGATTTTACGGCAGAGAGTCGCAATTTCCCTTTCTAGGTTTCTAACTCCGGCTTCGCGGGTGAAATCCTGAATAATCCGCTGAAGAGCTTTTTCTGAAATTTCAATATTCTTTTTAGTCAAGCCATGTTCAGCAACTTTTTTGGGCACTAAAAACTTCTGCGCTATTCCAATCTTTTCCTGATCGGTATATCCGGGAAGGTGTAACACTTCCATTCTGTCTAACAATGGCCGTGGAATGGAATGAAGAACATTGGCGGTACAAATAAATAAAACATTTGAAAGGTCGTAATCTATTTCCAGATAATGATCGTTGAAGTTTGAATTTTGTTCTGGATCCAGTACTTCTAATAATGCAGAGGAAGGGTCACCACGAAAATCAATATTCATCTTATCGACTTCATCTAGCATGAAAACGGGGTTGTGCACCCCGGCCTTTTTCATGCCTTGAATTATTTTGCCCGGTAACGCGCCAATATACGTCCGGCGATGGCCTCTAATCTCGGCTTCATCACGAACTCCTCCAAGGGATATACGAACGAACTCTCTACCCATGGCTTTCCCAATGGATTTACCCAGAGAAGTTTTACCAACCCCAGGAGGTCCAACCAGACAAATAATAGGCCCTTTTATTTTTTTTACCAGTTTTAACACTGCAAGATGTTCGGTAATACGTTCTTTTACTTTTTCCAGCCCGTAATGATCTTTATCAAGAACTTTCTGGGCTTCCTCGATTTTAATTTTTTCAGTACCCGCGGCCTTTTTCCAAGGCAAATCTGCAAGCCATTCTATATACGTTCTAGCCACCGTTGCTTCTGCTGACATGGGTTGCATGAGTTCAAGCCGTTTCAATTCTTTTTTGGCTTTCTCGTTAATCTCTTTTGGCATTTTTGCTTTTTTAATCTTTTGTTTTAACTCATCAAAATCGCTTTTAAATTCATCTCGTTTGCCAAGCTCTTTTTGTATCGCCTTCATCTGTTCATTCAAATAGAACTCTTTCTGACTACGCTCCATCTGTTTTCGCACTCGCCCATGAACCCGCTTCTCGATTTTAAGGACTTCCATTTCGGATTTAAGAATTGCCAGCAACTTATTCAACCGATCGGCAGGGTTTAATGTTTCCAAGAGCTCTTGCTTTTCCTGACTTTGAAAAACCATATATGAGGCAATGGTGTCCGCGTATCGATGTGGTTCAAGAATATTTGCGCTCGCAGCAACGGCTTCTAAAGGGATTTTCTGGTTGAGCTTGACGTATTGCTCGAACATATTACCAACACTCCGCATCATCGCTTTTACATCGGGAGTGACCTGATCATTTTCATGGATGCGATTCACTTCCACTTCAAAATAATCAGGGTTGTTTGTAAATCTTTCGATTCGGCCTCTTTGAAGCCCTTCCACCAAAACCTTCATAGTTCCATCGGTTAATTTTAGGATTTGCAGGATATTTGCGATCGTTCCGACTTCAAAAATATCTACCGGTTGCGGGTCGTCGTTGTTGGGGTTTCTTTGAGCTGAGAGGAAGATACTTTTCTGTTCTACCATAGATTTTTCTAGAGCAAGAACAGACTTGTCTCTACCCACGAACAAGGGTAGAACCATGAAAGGAAAGACTATAATATCTCTCAGAGGGAGGAGTGGTAAGGTGATTTTATCTGAGCCCATAATGCTAGCTAGCCTGTTTCTTTTTAGCGTAAACCATCATGGGTTTTTCACCATTGGCAACGACTTCTTCGTTAATCACAACTTCTTCGATATCTTTTTGCGAAGGCAACTCGTACATCATATCTAGCATAGTTTCTTCCATCACGGCACGCAAACCCCTTGCCCCGGTTTTTCGATCAAGCGCTTTTTCTGCAATCGCTCTAATTGCATTTTCAGTAAACTTTAATTTGATATTTTCAAACTCAAATAGTTTTTTATATTGTTTTACCAAGGCGTTTTTTGGTTCGGTCATAACTTTTATTAGCGCTTTGATATCTAGCTCCTTAAGTGTAGCCACGGCTGAAAACCGCCCGACAAACTCAGGGATCAAGCCGTACTTGAGCAGGTCTTCGGGTTGGATTTTTTCAAGAAAATCCTCTTTCTCCAGCTCAATTTTTGAAACGATTTTTTGCTCAAATCCAAGACTTTTTTTGCCGATTCGGTTACGAACGATTTCGCTCAGGCCGACAAATGCACCACCGCACACAAACAATATATTGGTCGTGTCCACCTGTAAAAATTCCTGATGAGGATGTTTGCGTCCTCCTTGCGGTGGAACACTGGCAGTGGTTCCTTCGATTATTTTCAACAAAGCCTGTTGAACACCCTCCCCGGAAACATCTCGAGTAATGGAAGGGTTCTCTGACTTCCGTGAAATCTTGTCGACCTCATCGATGTATATAATACCTCGCTCTGCTTTTTCTACATCGTAATCCGCGCTCTGCAAAAGTTTTAGTATGATGTTTTCGACGTCTTCCCCGACATAACCGGCTTCTGTCAGGGTAGTAGCATCTACAATGGTGAACGGGACATCGAGTATCCGCGCTAACGTTTGAGCCATTAGAGTTTTTCCGGAGCCGGTAGGTCCAACCAGAAGTACATTACTTTTTTGCAATTCAACATCATCCATCTCAAGGTTAGAGTCTATCCGTTTAAAATGATTGTGCACCGCAACTGAAAGGATTTTTTTGCAACGTTCTTGATTAATAATGTATTGATCAAGGTGGCTATAAATTTCCTTTGGCTTAAGTAAATGTTGGAAATCTTCACCCTTTTCCTGAGCCCACTCCTCAACCATGATTTCATTACATAGTTCGATGCACTCGTCACAGATATAAACGCTAGGTCCAGCAATGAGTTTTTTGACTTCTTCTTGGCTCTTACCACAAAAAGAGCAGCGATAATTCCCAGTAGTTGTACTTTTCTTCGCCATAAAGCCCTCGATTTTAGAATGGCTCTGTTTTCAACTTGGCTTAGTTAAAAAACAGTTTTATTTTTTATCTTTGCCGTCTTTTTTGATTTCTTCGCGATTGCTGATAACATGATCTATTAGGCCATATTTTTTTGCTTCTTCGCCGGTCATATAATGATCACGTTCTGTGTCTTTATTAACCTGATTAACAGACTTCCCGGAATGTTGCGCCAGAATTCCATCTAGAATAGCGCGGATACGGGAAATCTCTTTTGCTTGGATTTCAATATCGGTATGTTGCCCCTGAAACCCGCCACTCGGTTGGTGGATCATAATTCGCGAATGGGGTAAAGCAAAGCGTTTTTTTGGAGCACCAGCTGTTAAAAGTAACGCGCCCATGCTCGCAGCTTGACCTATGCAAATTGTTTGAACATCGGGTTTGATGTATTGCATCGTATCGTAAATAGCCATCCCGGAACTGACTTGACCACCCGGACTATTAATATAAAGATAAATATCTTGATCTGGTTCATCCGACTCAAGGAATAGCAATTGCGCGATAATAAGATTTGCCATGTGATCTTCGATGGCAGAGCCAATAAAAATAATGCGGTCTTTTAACAGCCGTGAATAAATATCGTAAGATCGTTCGCCACGACTGGTTTGTTCTACAACAATGGGTACCAATTGGTTGTGAATGGAATTCATTTTTCTCTCTTAATTAGGACTCAGGTAACATGAACCGCTTTCTGAAACTGCAAATAAAACAGAAAGGGTTTTCGGCTTGTAAGTCATTTAGAAATAATTAGATAACCAACGATAGGTTGATTATTTATTATCAGCAATTAAATCTTTTCTGTCAACCATTACTTCTTTTAACTTTACCTTTTCAAGGGCGGAATTCAAGGTTTTATCGCGTTTCATTCGACTATGTAAACGGGCGAGTACCCCGTTTTTTTCCCACTCCTTTTTCATCTGTTGTAAGTTGCCACCCGCACCCAACAACTGTGCCATATTTTGTAACTCTTGTTCCAATTCTTCTGGGGTGACTTCTAATTCAAGATTGCGAGACAATTGATCAAGAATCAACTCCTCTTGAAGAGCCTTGACAGCAGGCTCTTTGTACTTCGAAATTAGCTCTGGTGTGACTTCTTCGTCGTGATGGTGATCATGGTCGTGACCGTGATCGTGCTTAGCCTCTTTTTCCTGTTTCTTATTAGCCTGATCAGACATAAATTTGACTTGTTCTTTGATCAAGCCTTCGGGTAAATCAACCGGATTTTGTTCTGTCAACTGTTCGGCAAATTTCTTTTTGGTAGCCTTAAGAGCTTCCTTCCGTTCATAGTCCTCAAGTTCTATTCGTATTTTAGCCTTCATGTCTTCCAGGTTTTCATATTTTTTTTCATTATCCAACTCGCGTGCAAATTCGTCATTCAATTTTGGTAATTCCTGAACCTGGATGCCTTTTAGGATAATATTAAAATCGACTTCTTTCCCGGCGATTTCTTTATTATGATAATCCTCTGGTACTTGTACTTTTATATCGCGGTTATCACCGATTTCCATGCCGATCATTCCTTTATCCAATCCTTCTATCAGTTGGCCGCCGCCCACCTGAATAATCTGGTCCTTAACTGCCCCGCCTTCAAAGGGTTTATCTCCTAACATGCTAGTAAAATCAATTTTTATAAGGTCCTTTTCTTGCACAGAGCGATCGATGATTTCCACCGTTTTTGCTTTTCTTTGACGGAAAGCTTCGATAGTTTGGTCGACTTCTCCATCCGTGATGCGAGGTATTTTCATTTCCATCTCTATACTAGAATAATCCTTGATATCTATGCTCGGCAGCACTTCTACAGAGGCGGAAACGGATATATCCGTGCCCTCTTCTGCGTTGACCTCCAAAAGATGCGGTTGCCCGATGGCGCGTAAATCTTTCTCTGCAATGGCTTTGTTAAGCTCATTACTGATGAGGTTACTCAATACCTCTTTTTTTACATCAGGTCCGAACTGTTTCTCCAGCAGTGAGGCAGGTACTTTCCCCTTGCGAAAACCAGGAACTTTGACTTCTCTGCCAAGTTTCTGATAGTACTTATCTACTTCCTTTTTGTAGTTACTATAAGGGATTACAAATTTAATTTTCTTATTACAGGAATCAACTTCTTCTATTTCTATATCCATATAGGTAGCTTTCAATTATTCTAAAGTTTTAACAAATCACTAGATATGAGGCCTATGATTAATGCCAGTCAGACGTACAATACTAAGTTGAACCTTCCAATAATATCTTTTCTCCCGATAGGGAGTGCCGGTGGAGGGACTCGAACCCCCACGCCCGAAAGCACTAGTTCCTAAAACTAGCGTGTATACCAATTTCACCACACCGGCGTATTGCCCAAATTACTCGCAGAAATATACCACTATATATCGAATTTAGTGGAAAGAAAAGCTCCTGGCATATCTATAAAAGGAGGAAAATATTAGCTGTTTTTGGCTTAAATTGCAGAAAAGAATTATTCCTATTCTATTTCCGAATGGAGGGAGGAAATTTCTGCCTGCAGAAGTGTGTAGTCAATTTCCAGCTTTTCGCAATATTTTTGAAGGAAAGAGTGCATTATAAGCACACAGTGCCACTCATCAAACACTTCATCGCTTTTTTTACAAAATTTTTCGTACTCCGAAAAACCTTTCTCTATTGTTTCCAGTAATTTACCAAAACCTGCCAGCTCATCGAGTTCTGAAAATGATTCATCCAAATTGTGACCCCAGAAAGTTTCGTCGGATTGCTCTGGATTGATAGATGCCAGATACTGGTCTTCTATCGTGCAATAATCCAAATCGATTTGCTTGCAATAACTGCGTAAATTATTAAAGGCAATAAACAAACATTCGTAGCCACCTACTTCGTTTTCTTCATCGGCACTTAACTCAGAAATATCCTCATCCACCCAATCAAACATTTGAAAGAATGCATCGAGGTTGGATTGTTCTTCCGGTAATATGTCGTCCATTTTCATACCATCATTTTTTAATAATACGTGGTTTTCGATCTTTAGGAATTAGGACGCTAGCTGGTTGGTAATACCCTTTAGGCACCATTAAGTTGGGGTAAACCCAACTACCTTTCCCGATCAATGTTCCCGGACAAAGGACCGCGTTGCATCCCAATTCTGTATGATCTCCCAAAATAGCCCCTAATTTCTCCATGTCTGTTTTAAAATCTTCTGATCCAAGCGGAATTTGAATGGGAGGAATAAAACCCTTTTCTTTATCAACTTTGTTCCGAAACTGCAAATTAGCGAGTCTAGAGCCAGCGCCCATATTAACATGGCGACCCACGATGCTATCCCCGATATAATTGAAGTGACCTACTTCACTGTGATCCATTAGGATACTATTTTTAACTTCCGTAGAATGGCCTATCACGCAACCTTCACCAGCAAAAATATTTTCGCGAACATAAGCACCTTGGCGAATATCGCAATTCTCACCGATCACCGCTGGACCTTTAATAATGGCTGATGGTTCCAACCGAGTTCCCGAGCCAATAAAAATACCCTGCTCTTTTAGGTAAACTGCGTGATCTAATTTTATCCATTTTTGTATGAATAACCCCTTCTCATTTTTGTCGAGACAAACACCATCGGATAAGTTTGTGCCGGTTTTATTTTGAGTCAATGCCTGCAAAATTGAATTCAGATTCTTTAAAGGGTCCCAAACCCGGTCTACCCCTGAAAATATTGTCCTATAAGGTTCGCGGTCCAAATTTGAAAAAAACAGAGATAAGTCTTTCATAAACAATTTTCCACATACCATTTACCAAGGGAGGTCAACCGGAAGCCTTTAGGACTCATTTCAATGATCCCCTGCTTTTGCATTTCAGTGACCAACCTGGTTTTGGATTGTTTTTCGATTTTCAAATCTTTTTCATTTAAGGTTTGTGAAGCAATTTGATTCAAAGCATTTAATTCCAGCTTATAAAAGTGATGATCATAGTTTTTTAAAGTGGCGAAAAGTATTTTTATGGCTTCTTGCCCCATTTCCTCTAGGTTGGATGCATCCGATTTACTTCCCCGAAGATCGAGACTAATTTTATTTTCGGTCCCTGAGTTTCTCACAAATATGCCTGCTTTTCCCCCGGATAATGAGATATATAACATATTGGGATCCTCAGGAAAAATTCGAACCGCAACCTGGTAGTTTCTTTTTTTAGCCGCGAGCGTAAGAACTTGCTTCACCTTTTTCCAAGCTATTGAGTCTTGGGCAAATAATTCCTGGTTAATGTAGTAAACATAAAACTTACCTTTATAACCCGGATTAAAAGGCCGACTTACTTTTGCGTAATAATTTTTTGGTGAAAGGTTTAGGTGTTCAGTCGCAACCAGAGTATTCAAGGCGCTCTTGATACCGTTTCCAGAATATATTGAGACTGTTTGCCCGTCAGGGGAAGTGAATTTTGATTCGGTAATATTATGTCCGGTTTCTTCGCTACCCACGGCTAGAACTGGCTTAGCATCTTTTTCTTCAGTCTTATTTATTTCTCCTAAAATTTCTCTAAGTCTTTGTAGTGAAGCGATACTCGTAATTCCTGTTTTCTGTAGTTTCTTTTTTTCGCGTATGAAGGACTGACGTTTTGATTTAGAGAGATTGGGGTATTTTGATTTTTGTTCCAATTGTTTTAAAAGAATTTTAAGTAAAATCCACTTATCACCCACCGCAGTCACTTCAGGTTTGAATCCCATCTTTTCTGCAGCTTTTGCAGCATTGAGATCACTTTCTACCGTATTAACATATAAGGAGCCTTTATATTTTTTGGGAAACCGGGTAGAGAGATGTTGGGCCTGCAAAATAGCGGTTTCATCGCCACTCAACACCCAAAGAAGGTCTTTAAAAGGGTCATACTCCAACATAAAAAAGCGATCCGCATCTGCATCAAAAATAGCTCCCACTACATGCATGGTGCCTTGTCTAAGCGATGCTTTATATTTTCGACCCACCTCAAATAATTTCAATATGGCTTTGTGTCGGCGAAAAAAACCTGATGGATTTTTTATCTGCCCGGCCGTGATTTGTTTTAGGCCTTCGAGGTCAGCTACGCCTGAAAATACATTAACATTTCCATTTAACTTCGCGTTAACCTCGAATACATTTCCAAACCCTGCCTTAATAAAAATTTCTTTGGCTATACCTGTGAGCGACCCGTTAGCCGGATCAACCACTAGCACAACATTTTTAAAATCTTTTGATTCATCTACCCAAGAATTTTCAGCTTGCAGGGTAACCTTAAAGAAAAGTTTAAGAGCCTGTTGCCTGAGATTTTTTCGTTTTCCTTTTAACAATTTGCTTTTAATTGATGAATATTTTTGCCCTAAAACATGTTGAGTCAGTTGTAAATCATCCGATGGTAAAGGCTTCATACCATGAAAAGGCGAAAATAGTTTTATTCCATTCTGATCATTTGGGTTATGTGATGCGGTAACCATAATTCCGAAATCAGCTTTTTTGTGCAGCATAAACAGGGGTACCAGGGGGGTTGGAACCACACCTAAAACAAGGGCATTGGCTCCTGCTTTTCGAACTCCTTTTATGACAGCATTAACAAAAACCCCTGAAGGATCTCTAGGATCCCACCCCACCACAATATTTTTAGTCGTTTTTATTTTCGGTAGATTTTTTGTACAGGAATAAGCATACAGCTCCATAAACTGCTCAGTGATCCAGCTCTTTTCCAAAAAAACTTGTTGAGGAGTGAGCCCTTTACAATCGGAAATATGAGATCGTTTTGTTTCCCGACGTATGCCATCGGTACCTTGTAGCCTTTGTTTTCCAGGTATATTCATTTAAGGGTGAACGACTTGGTTTAAAGAAAAAATACTAAACGAAGAATACCATATCCCGGCCATACAGTTTAAAAGATGAAATTTTGGAAAGCTGAGCTATAAAACTTAAGTTCCTTTTGGTTTTAATGTTAGGAGCTGATACCTCTTGTGTAATTTTTTATATACTCAAAACCCTTTTGGGAAAACAAAGTATTGGCACCTAGAATCTTACCTATCCCCCCTCTATTTTCAAAAAATTGACAGGTATTGAAAATATTTCTCACTTTGACTCGGATCAAGAGGAATTTATCTCCGTTAAAAACTGAAAATCCCCTTTATTTATAATTACTTACGGGATTTTTTTATTAAAGACTCTTTGGCATATTCCTTGCTTTAATAAAAATGAGTTCGTGCAACTGAAATGATTGTAAATAAAAGGCCAAACTCCATTGCGACATAATTTAAAAAATAACTGTAATAAATTTCTTATAGCCGTTGCTTTTAGTCTTTTCTTCTGCGGTTTTATTGTCTTGCCCTCTTTTGCGCAGATTACACCCCAAGGTCGAGACCAAACCTATAAACAGGCCTTCCCACTCCGATTCGAAGAAGGCTTCAAAAGACGGGCTCAACCCAAAACTCAAAAAATACATGTACGTGAGGACAATCTCAAACCCGAGTTTCCAGCAAAATTACGAAAGACCAAATTTATTCTTCAGAAAATGGTCATTAAAGGCTCGACACTTTACAGCAGGGACAGATTTTCAAAGTTATTTAAAAAATACATGCGTAAACGAATTTCCTTGGGGCATGTGTATGAGATTGCCCAAACGATTACGAATATGTATAGGCATGACGGCTACATTTTAAGTAAAGCTGTTGTTCGTTCTCAACAAGTCGACAAGGGAATTATTCGTATCGATATCATTGAAGGATTTGTGGGTAAAGTCAATATTCAGGGCGATGTTGCAGGCCCTAGAAAACTCCTCAATAGTTATCGCAAGAAACTTTTAAATTCTAAACCGCTTCTTGCTAAAGACCTCGAACGCTATTTACTTTTGGTTGATGATTTGCCTGGATTATCGGTGAAGTCAGTGTTAACGCCTTCGGAAGTTCAACTAGGAGCTAACGATCTGACTCTAATTCTTGCAAGTAAAAAATATGATGGGAGTAGGGGTGTTGATAACGAGAGTTCAAAGTTCAATGGACCCATTCAGGTTTCTGGTATTACCAATGCGAATTCTCTCTTGGGGCTTTATGAGAAAATCGGTTTTCAAGCCGTAGTCACTAAGCATATCGACGAATTGAGATTTTTTAATAGATTTTATGAAATGCCTGTATCTTCGGAAGGAGCTAAAATTTATTTTTCTACTGCAGGAAGTAAGTCTCAACCTGGTACCGATCTTGAAGAATTTAAGGTAAAGGGGGGCAGTCCCAACTTTATGTTAAAAGCAACCCACCCTTTTATCCGATCGAGATCGAAAAACCTATATGCTAATTTTAGTTTTATTCACAGGAATTCTACTACGAAATTTTTAGGCGAAACAGATTCGGAAGATAAACTACGCATCGCCAATCTGGGGTTGTCATACGATTTCGTTGACGACTATCGTGGTGTCAACTTATTAAGCATTAATTGGAGCCAGGGGTTTGGTTTCTCTGGTGCGAGGGGAACAGGTTCTCCAAACCTATTTAACCGTGAAGGCACTAGTGGTTTTACAAAGTTTTCTGGAGAGGTGCTTCGTCTTCAGCCATTGGCAGCTTCATGGATTTTGTTGGGTGGGGTTTCCTGGCAATACGCGTTAGACAAATTATTAGCTTCTGAGCAGTTTGGTCTAGGAGGTTCACAATTCGGAAGAGGTTCTAATTTTTCAGAAATAACCGGAGATCATGGGGTCGCTTTTAAACTTGCGCTACAAAGAGTTTTCGAAATTAACAAGGCTTACATAAAGGATATTAAAGCTTATACTTTTTTCGATTATGGAACGGTGTGGAATCGTCTTAAAACTTCAACCGATTCAAGCAAGCAAGATCTCAGTTCTATAGGTCTGGGTTTTAGATTCAATTTGACAGACCGTCTTTCAGGGTATCTGGAATTGGATAAACCCTTCAATCGGAAAGTTTCAGGAGAGGGAAATCAAGGTTCACGTATGTTTTTTAGCTTATCAACAAATTTTTAGAATAGAATGGTTCTTATCCATCTTAACCTAAACCTAACTTTTTAGATTTCCCAAGCTTTTTGTAACTTGAGCTAAGCAAAATTTCTTAACTTCTTACTCTGATTTTTGATTCGAAAAATATTCGTAATTAGCTAAATATTCAGAATCAATAATAGAGATTATTCCATGCTCAGTGGTTTTTAATTTTTTTTGATACAGGCTTTCATATTGTTTTCCTGTTTCCGGATGACTGGTTAATTCAAGAAACATAGTTTCCACAGGGTCTCTTCGCAGAAGTTTTAATGTAGCTGCATCTGGTTTCAGATTAGGTTGCAGGTTTTCAAGTGCTGCTAAAGGCTCCTCCCCTTCTGCCATGCGTTGTTTGATGGCCTCCTCAATGGCTTCTTTTCTTTGTATATGCTGTTTATGCGGAAAATCTGCCTGAGAAAAAGTCATGAAATCGAGATTTGGCCAGTAGTTATTTATGAAGTCGTCAAAGTCTACATTAACACCACTGCTAAGATGGATGTCTCTGGACTGATCAGAATTTTCACGGATGAGACTATTATATACTTTGGTAATATTATGAACAGAATCATACAAAACCATCCAATGATAACTATTGGCAGTTTCGTGGGTCCGAAAGGAGTCCATCGCTTTAACTAGGGTTACCAGGGTGTAATGCATATCCTCCATTTTTAAAAATGCAGAAGACCAAGGAAACCTTTGTTGGTACCACTGATCCACATCCGATGGATACTCCTGCCGGTTGCTGTCGGTGGGTGGTCGATAATCATTATCGATAAAACTGAGGATATCATCGACCTCTTTATAAGCCAGATCTAATCCTGCCCGGACAATGGTATATGGAAACAGTTTTCTTTGATACTCCATATAACCTTTTAAATTTGGAAGTTTGTCTTCCAATGCATGAATGTGATCTCGTTGACCAATATCTTTCGAAAAAATTAACACCTGTTTCCTCTATAGTGAGTTTATTTTTTTACTTTGAGGGATCAAAACGTTGGGAGAACATTTTTAAGATATTCTGTTTTTCCTCATCGCTCATGGATTCAATCGACTTGCGGATTTCCTGCATTTGTTCCGGGGTCATTTTCCCCATAGCATCTTTTGCTGCTTCTTGAAATCCTTTTAAATTACTTGCGGCTCCTTTTATCCAGGAAAATTCATCCGCCGAAGAAGACTCAGGTGGCTTAAAATCGATCTTTTCCCTAGAGCGAAATTCAACATGGTTGCCAATAATTTTTCCAAATATTTGCTTTTCTTGTAAATTATCCAAAACATCGGACAGATTTGTTCCATGATTTTTGCAGGCATCATAAACCGCTTTAAAGGGGAGTCGAACAATTTTTTGAGGAAAACCATTTTTACGGATGGAGTGCTCGATACTTTCTTCTGCTTGATTGGATTCTGTCATTTATTAGCTGTGATAATTAAAAAATTTCTAACAAAAAGTTATTCATCTCAAATAATCATGATCAATGTCTATTGTAGTATAATCTGGGAAACAGAATGCATTATAAATTTTCCATAGTTTTTTTCAGAAAAACAGGGAAATAATGCTTATAAATCAAAAGAAACCCCAAGGCCTTTTAAAAAAATGATATCAAAAGCAAGGAAACCTAATTCATCTGTCTTTTTGAGAGTCGCCTTGGCTCAAATCAACTTAGTTGTTGGTGATTTTAATTTCAATGCCGACAAGATCAAACAACATTTAAAACAAGCCAAAAGAATGGGAGCCGATGTAGTTCTT
Organism: Nitrospinales bacterium; assembly: GCA_022450865.1. Lineage (GTDB taxonomy): Bacteria > Nitrospinota > Nitrospinia > Nitrospinales > VA-1 > UBA8687. Next base: position 13,174 of record JAKUOQ010000031.1, read on the forward strand.
TTTCCTGAACTGGCGGTTACTGGATACCCTCCAGAGGACTTGCTACTTAAAGAAAGTTTTTTAAAACAATGCGATAAAAATCTCAAGAAAATCAGTCGCTATACTAAAGGGCTGACAGCCATTATTGGGTTTGCAGAAAAGAAAGGCAAAGCAATTTACAATTCTGCGGCCCTACTTAGCGATGGCAAGCATATCGGCACTTGCCGAAAAATGCTCCTTCCAAATTATGGTGTTTTTGATGAGAAAAGATATTTCCATGAAGGCAATTCCCCGGTTAAATTTCGTTTAAAAGGAGCCACGCTAGGCATTACCATTTGCGAAGACCTCTGGGAAGATTCGGGGCCTGGAAAAATTCTTTGTGGACAAGGAAATGTGGATTTACTTTTAAATATCTCCTCTTCCCCCTTCCATAAGGGCAAAGGGAAAACCCGGGAGAAAATGATTCAGCAGCGTGCTCGTAGTTATCGCTCCCATATTGCTTATGTCAATCTCGTTGGAGGTCAAGATGAGCTGGTATTTGATGGGCAAAGTCTGGTGGTTGCGCCCGACGGAAAAATAATTATCCAGGGGAACTCATTCACTGAAGAACTAATTTGTTCTGACATTGCTTTAAACCCTAAATCACCAAAAAAATTATATTCCAAAACCAACATCAGCTCCTATCAGATACCAACAAGTTTATCGAAGCAGAAAAAATATCCCCCGCTTTCTGTTTATGCCTATAACAAAAAATCGGAGGTTGAGAACATTTTCTCAGCATTGGTTTTAGGGACGCAAGATTATGTTTCTAAAAATGGGTTTTCCAAGGCGGTATTGGGTTTGAGTGGAGGCATCGATTCAGCTTTGACCGCTGTCATTGCTTCAAAAGCTTTAGGGGCAAAAAACGTGACTGGGGTATTAATGCCCTCGCCTCATTCTTCTGAAGGTAGTGTTCAGGACTCTTTAAGTCTAGCAAAGAATCTTGGTATTGAAACTTTGATTCTTCCCATAGAAAAAGCCATGAAAGCTTACGATCAAATTCTAGGAAAAGTATTTAAGGGAACCGATTCCGATTTGGCTGAAGAAAACATACAGGCTAGAATTCGCGGCAATCTATTAATGGCACTTTCAAACAAAAAGGGCTGGATGGTTCTTGCCACGGGCAACAAAAGTGAATTTAGTGTTGGCTATTGTACTCTTTATGGCGATATGGCGGGTGGATTTGCTGTTATTAAAGACGTTCCAAAAATCTGGGTCTATAAAATTTCTCATTGGGTTAATAGTAAAAAAGAGATTATCCCAGAATCCATTCTCACGAAAGCGCCTTCCGCGGAATTGCGACCGGACCAAAAAGATACGGATACTTTGCCTCCCTACGATTTATTAGATCCTATTCTGTTGAAATATATTGAAGAAGATAAATCAGTGGGTAAGATTAAGGTTTCAGGTTTGTCGACAGCAGATATTAAAAGAGTCGCGAATCTGGTAGATGCAAGCGAATACAAACGTCGGCAAGGTCCTCCAGGGGTCAAAATAACCCCCAAAGCTTTTGGTAAAGATAGACGTTTACCTATAACTACTAACAGCAGAAGTAAGTAATTTTCTATCAGTCGTTTTTCTTGTTCCAATAATCCCGAAGCGTTGTAGATGCGTCGAGACAGGTGTCTAGGTAGGTATGATTGGCAGGAATCATGGGCATAACATGACCATGGCTCTTGTCATTATAAGGATATTTTACATCTAGAACATAAGGTCCCTTATGTTTGAGCATGCGTTTTAAGGCTGGAAGAACCTTTTTTGGATCAGAAATACTTTCCGATTTAATTCCAAAAGCGTGGGCAACCTCGGCGAAATTGGCATCTCCAATAAAAGTATGGCCTCTAAGAGATTTGTAGAAGCGGTCTTCCCATTGCGCGACCATCCCTAAATGAGCATTATTGAGGATAATATTTTTTACTGGAATATTTTCAATTTTCAAAGTTTGCAGTTCCTGGATATTCATCAAAAAACTTCCATCCCCTTCGATGTTGATCACCTGTCGTTTTGGAAAAGCCACTTGAGCCCCCATTGCTGCAGGCAGACCGTATCCCATTGCACCCAAGCCCGATGAGCATAGCCAGTTGTTGGGTTCATCAAAGTCCAAAAATTGCGCTGCCCACATTTGGTGTTGTCCAACTCCGACCGAGAATATAGCGTCTTTATCAGAAATTTTATTTATGTCATGGACAACACTTTGTGGAACAATTTGTCCTTTTTTGTTTTCAAAGGACAGGGGGAATTCTTTTTTCCATGCATCAATTTGTTTCAACCAGGGTTGAATATCCTTTAGAGGCTTTACATATTTATCCAGAGTTTTCAGCGCTTGTTTAATATCGCCTTGAATAGGAATATCGATCAATTTATTTTTATTTATTTCTGTAGGATCAATATCGATTTGAATGAATTGCGCGTCTTTGCAAAACTCTGTTAGTTTCCCTGTAACCCGATCATCAAAACGTACGCCCATGGCGATAACCAAGTCGGCATGGTTGATGGCAATATTTGCGTATACCGCTCCATGCATTCCCAGCATCCTCAAAGATAAAGGATCGTTAGAGGGGAA
>JAKUOQ010000032.1 GCA_022450865.1 Nitrospinales bacterium
TGAAACAGCACATAATTTGGGGCTAAAAAGTAATGCGACCATGTTATATGGTCACTTAGAAACTGTGGAAGAAAGGGCCGATCATTTAGTTCGGTTAAGGGAATTGCAAGACCGGACAAATGGGTTTGTCACTTTTATCCCTCTGGCGTTTCATCCTGAAAATACGGTATTGGAATTTTTAAAGACAACACCGGGTCAGTTAGACCTAAGAGCATTGGCCGTTTCCAGGTTGATGTTGGACAATTTTCCACATATAAAGGCTTTCTGGATAATGATTACGCCAAAAATTGCTCAGCTAGCACAATCCTTTGGCGCGGATGATATGGATGGAACTGTTGTTGAAGAAAAAATTATTCATGCTGCTGGCGCGGCAACGGATCAGATTTTTCACCAAGATCAAATAATACATATGATTAACGAAGCCGGTAGAAAGGCAGTCGAACGAGATACCCTTTATGAAAACGTAGAAAGCCGAGAAGTGGGAGTTTAAAGGAACGTCTGTTTTTAAATCTAACTGAAAATCATTGACAAACTGCTGCTAAAGAAAACAAGGCCGAACCAGTAGTTGAAGCTGATCGTGTACTTGAAGGAAAAAATCTATGAAGATGCATCATTTAGACAAAGAAAAGGTAGAGGCGGTCATGTTAAAAGTGAAGCAGGTAGTTGAATCGGGGCAATATCCTGCAGATATCATCGAAGAAATTTTTCAACTCTCCGAAGTTGATGGCAAAAAGTTTTTAGAATGTAAAAACCATCCCGTCCAAAAAGAAAAAGTAAACTTCGAAATTGACCCGGAAAAGGGAGTTCGATTTTTTGATCCTTTCAATTTTTTCACCCGGGGAATCTATAAGGATATGGATGGTTTGACCGTGTGGACCCAAGATAACCTCAAAGAACCTTGGGAATACGAGGAAGAAAAATAACTTATCCTACGCGTGATTAGCTCTATGAATTAAAAAAGGCCCCGTGTACAACACGGGGCCTTATATTTTTCTACTATAAACAGACTTAGCCTTTTTCCTGATCTTTACTGAAATCGTAAGAGCCTTTTCTGGGTAGCGATGCAGTGAAACTATCTGCTGCATCTTTCATTGCTTTATCTTTAGCATCCCCCTCCTCTTGAGCTTTTTTCCTTGCCAATTTTTCTTTTTCTTCATCAGTCAAGTTTTCTTCAGGAGTAGCATCTTTTCCTTCTTCAATTGAAGACTGTTCACCTTCCTCTACTTGATCGCTCTCATCTTGTTCCTGCGCTTCTTTCATCGAAGATTTAAAATTCTTAATACTGCGACCAAATGCACTACCAATTTCGGGAAGTTTTCCCGCTCCAAAAATAATCATTATGATGACTAAAATAATCATCAATTCAGGAAACCCAATTCCCATCATAACTTATATCCTCCGCAATATTTAGAAAACAACCCCAGGCCTTAGCTTAACTAGAACCAGATTTATTGAGACTTTATTGATTTTTTTAAGTTTACCCCTTTTTCTTTGAGTACAGTTTATCCTTTTTTGGTCGTTAAACACAAGGGGAATAATAATAGTCTAGTGGGAAGTAAATACTAGAGAAAACCCTATTACGCTTGATAAACAGTAAAACACGATAAGCTATGAAAAAAAAGGCTCTAGGCCCCTATCACAAGATAAATTAGATTCTTAGAATCATATCAGGTTTTCTTATCGTCCACCTTGACATGGTGAAATACGAGTCTTATTTAGAACTAGTTGGGAAAAGAAATACATCCATTTACTCAATCAGGTAAATTTAAAAATAGATATAAAGTAGATATATAGAAAGGAATCATCAAATGGGAAAGATCGTAGGCATTGATTTAGGGACCACCAATTCAGTGGTCGCCGTAATGGAGGGCAGCGAGCCAAAAGTTATACTTAATGAGGAAGGTAGTCGAACCACTCCATCCGTGGTCGCCTTCACAAAAGAGGGTGAAATTCTTGTGGGCCAGGTAGCTAAACGGCAGGCAATCGCTAACCCGGAAAATACAATTTTTTCTGTCAAAAGATTTATGGGCCGTTCTTTGAATGAAGTTTCAGAAGAAATGAAAATGGTACCTTATGAGGTAGTACAAGGCGGTAAAGGCGAAGTGCGAATTAAAGCGGGAGGTAAATCTTACACACCTCCAGAGATTTCAGCAATGATTCTTCAAAAACTGAAAAAATCCGCTGAAGCTTATCTAGGGCAACCTGTGACGGAAGCTGTAATCACTGTTCCTGCATATTTTAATGATGCTCAAAGACAGGCCACAAAAGATGCAGGAAAAATCGCTGGCCTCGAAGTAAAACGAATCATCAACGAACCCACTTCATCTGCACTAGCTTATGGCCTGGATAAAAATAAAGATCACACCATCGCTGTATATGATTTTGGTGGTGGGACTTTCGATGTTTCTATCCTTGAAGTCGGCGACAATGTTGTAGAAGTTAAAGCCACTCATGGTGATACCCACCTTGGAGGTGACAATTTTGACCAACGTATCATCGACTGGCTTGTAGCAGAGTTTAAAAAAGATCAAGGGGTCGACCTTTCAAAAGACAATATGGTTTTACAACGCTTAAAAGAAGCTGCAGAAAAAGCCAAGATGGAACTTTCTACCACAAGCGAAACAGATATTAATCTTCCGTTCATTACAGCAGATGCATCGGGACCTAAGCATTTAAACATCAAGCTCTCTCGATCCAAGTTTGAGTCTATGGTAGATGACCTAATCGAAAAATCTAAAAAGCCTTGTGTTCAGGCTATGAAAGATGCAGGAATTAAGGCAGACCAGGTTCATGAAGCAGTCCTGGTTGGTGGTTCCACAAGAATTCCTAAGGCACAGGAGCTAGTTAAAAATTTATTTGGTAAAGACCCTCATCATGGAGTTAACCCTGATGAAGTTGTCGCACTTGGCGCAGCAGTTCAAGCAGGGGTTCTTTCCGGCGATGTGAAAGATATTTTATTGTTAGATGTAACTCCTCTGTCATTAGGAATAGAAACCATGGGAGGTGTAACAACTCGTCTCATAGACCGAAACACAACCATACCGACCCGAAAAGCAGAAACATTTTCTACAGCAGCTGACAATCAGCCGTCCGTTGAAGTTAATGTCATTCAGGGTGAGCGGGAAATGGCCAAAGATAATCGGTCGATTGGGAAATTTCACCTCGATGGCATTCCGCCTGCACCCCGAGGTATGCCACAAATCGAAGTCACCTTTGATATCGATGCGAATGGCATCCTAAATGTTGGCGCCAAAGATAAAGGAACTGGTAAAGAGCAAAAAATTACCATAACCGACTCTACAGGGTTATCTGATACTGAAATCGAAAATATGGTAAAAGATGCTGAAGCCAATGCAGATGCTGATAAAGAACGACGTGAAAAAATCGATGTCAAAAACCAGCTCGATTCTGTCATCTACAACCTTGAAAAAACCTTAAAGGACAATAAAGATAAATTTAAGGAAGAAGATGTTAAAGAAGCCGAAACCGCTGTGGAAGAAGCAAAGGGCCATCTTGAAGGTGAAGCTGATGTTATGAAAGAGCAAATCGAAAAGGTCAATCAGATTGCCCACAAACTCGCTGAAGCAATGTATGCCCAAACCAAAGACGAAGGAGAAGGAGACTCCGGAGATGCGGGTGATGCGGGTAATGCTGGTGAACCTGGTGCAGAGAATGAACAAGCAAAAGCCGAAGACGATGTCGTTGATGCAGAGTTTGAAGATATCGGTAAAAAATAAACCCTCCCAACCCTCCCGGTAAAATCGGGAGGGTTACTTTTTAGAAAAAAACAGCATGCCTAAGAAAAAAACAACTTCTCCTAAAGAGGAGGAACCGGCAATCAATATCGTTGATCGCCGCTCTGCCTTATTAGAAGAAGATGAACTAAATGAAATAAGCGAGCAGGAAGAAAGACTCCCCTCCTACGTTGAAAAACTCAAAAAAGAAGCAGAAGAAAAAGACCAGAAACTTAAGGACTATATAGCTGCTTATAAAGAAAAAACGGCTGAAGATGATGGTTTCAGAAAACGTCTGGAAAAAGATAACGATGTCCGTCTCGACCAATTTAAAGCAAATTTATTCTCAAGATTGGTACCCGTATTAGATAATTTAAACCGTGCCATTCAGGCTGCCAGCACAAACCGTGATTTTGATGGATTAAACCAAGGTGTTGAGTTGGTATCCAAACAATTCAGCCGTGAGCTGAAAAACAACAATGTCGAAATCATTGATGCTAAAAACCGAAAATTTGATCCAAAAACTGACGAAGTTTTTCTGACCGAAGAAACCAATGATCCTGAAATGGATAATATGATTGTTCAGGAACTCGAACCGGGCTATATTTTCAAAGAAAAACTAATTAAAGCCGCAAAGGTAAAAGTGGCTCATTTAAAAACCTAAATGCCCCTGCCTCGGTCGAGAGCAAGCAAATCTTTCCTAAATATTTCTCATGAGTCAACGCGATTATTATGAAGTTCTTGATGTTTCTAAAAACGTTAACGAAGCCGAGCTTAAAAAGGCCTACAGACAAAAGGCTCTAAAATTCCATCCCGATAAAAACCCTGGAGATAAACAAGCAGAAGATCATTTCAAAGAAGCTTCAGAGGCCTACGAAGTATTAAAAGATCCTGAAAAAAGGCAAATATACGATCAATTCGGCCATGATGGATTAAAGGGAAGAGGGTTCAATGGGTTTAGTGGGTTTGATGATATCTTTTCCCAGTTCGGCGATGTTTTTGGTGATTTCTTCGGCGGAGGAAATCAAAGAGAAAGAACCGGCGCTGACCTGCGCCTAGATATTCGCATCAGTTTTAAAGAAGCCGCTTTCGGAACCAAAAAAGAGGTTGAGGTCGAAAAACACGATTCATGTGGAACTTGTAAAGGATCGCGATCTAAACCAGGACATTCACCACAAACTTGCCGAACCTGTCGAGGCACAGGCCAAGTGGTGCGGGCTCAAGGTTTTTTCAGTGTTCAATCTCATTGTCCCGATTGCAGAGGGGCGGGACAAACAATAACTCACCCTTGCAACGAATGTCGTGGCGAAGGCCGTATAAAAATAAATGAAAGCTTATCCATCAATATTCCGGCAGGTGTCGACGACGGTGCCCGACTCAGATTAAAAGATAAAGGAGAATCTGGCCAGGGTCTGCCTCCCGGAGATCTCTATGTCATCATTCATGTCACACAACATGAATTTTTTCATCGCGAGGAAGATGATATTCATTGCAAAATGAATATAACCTTTCCTCAAGCGGCTTTAGGTACTGACATAGAAGTATCTTTATTAGAAGAAAACAAAACGAAAGTCATTTCTATTCCACCAGGTACCCAAAACAATGGAACCTACCGTATCCCAGGAGCTGGAATACCCAGACTGCGAGGAGGAGGAAGAGGCAATCACATTATTCACTTCTCCATCGAAACTCCAAAAACTTTGAATAAGAGACAAAAAGAACTATATAAGGAACTTGCTGAAATAGATGGGCACTCCTTCACCGATACGTTAAAAGGCTTATTTCAAAAATTAAAAATGTAAATTAGCTTTTTAACCAAATAAACTACAATATTTTTTCCTTCCTTTTCGATTTTTCTTTTTCAAAAAATAGTTAGAGGTCACGACTTAAATGGCGACCTGCATACCGCCAACTGATAATTATTCCCCAAGAAAAAATAAATTATTTGGTGAATGCGTAGGCACCATTAATGGAATTTTTATTCCTGTAAAAAGACTCATACTTAAATTACCTGCATATGCATAATTGGAAGAAGCACTTCTAAAATTTTACATAAAACCTGCAAACAACGAAAGTTTAAATCCACCACCCTATTATCGCTTAATTAGTTTTTTCCTTATTTCACAAAAGTTAACAAATCCTAATTAAGTTTTTTTAATCCTCCTTTAATACCAGTTTAATTTACAAATCTTATTTTAAATATAGCTGAATTAAAACTTGAAAAGTTTGTCTTTAAAAAATTAATTATTCTATGGAGAGCTATGATGAGTATTGATAGGAAAAAATATTTCTTAGCTGCATTATTTCTTTTGTTTTTAAGTTTCCCATTTTTGAGCGGAACTAGTTTTAATTCTGCTTTTGCCTTAAGTGGTAAAGTAAACCCTGTAGGCACTAATTTAATTGTCGAAATAGCCAAAAAACAAAACCCTGCTGTTGTTTTTGTAGAATCAAAAACTAAATTTCGGCCTGCTAAGGGGAACCCTAAACAACCTCGAGGTCCATTCGGTCAACATAAACCATTTGGTCAACCAGGTCCTTTTGGGGGACCCAGTCCTTTTCCACAACAACCCGGCCCAGGGAATGGCAGTGGAACTGGATTCCTAATCGATAAAGAAGGTTACATCCTTACCAACAACCATGTTGTCGAAAATGCGGATGTAATTAAAATCACCCTTCAAAATGAAAAAAAATATGAAGCTAAATTAATAGGTTCTGATTCAAAAACGGATATTGCATTACTAAAAATTGTCAATACAGATAGCAAAAGCTTTCCATATTTGACTTTAGGGAATTCAGAAAATGTAGAAGTTGGAGAGTGGGTTGTAGCAATCGGTAATCCCTTCGGGCTCGACCATACTGTAACCGCGGGGGTAGTGAGCGCCAAGGCCCGAAATATTGGAGCCGGTCCTTACGATGAATATATCCAAACCGATGCTTCCATCAATCCCGGAAACAGTGGTGGTCCCTTGCTAAATATGAACGGAGAAGTGATTGGCATCAATACCGCAATTTTTTCCAGGACCGGCGGAAATGTTGGAATCGGCTTTACTATTCCTATCAAGATGGCAAGTGACATACTCGACGAATTAAAGAAAGACGGTAAGGTGACACGAGGTTGGTTGGGGGTCATGATTCAAAAAATCACCCCGGAGTTAGCCGAAACTTTCAAACTTTCTGATTCGCATGGTGCTCTGATCAATGATGTCGTTCCAAATGGACCAGCAGCTCGAGGAGGCCTTAAAAGGGGCGACGTTATTGTTAAATTTAATGGAAAAGAAATTGTATCAGTACAAAATCTACCCAAGCAGGTAGCTGCAGTCGATCCAGGGAAGTCTGTAAAAGTAGAAATAGTTCGCGATGGCAATAAAAAATCGCTGGACGTTACGCTAGATAAAATGAAGGAAGAAAAACAAGCTTGATTCCCCTCAAGGCTACTCCCTGAGGAAAAATTAGCGAGCTACAATTAAAGGTGGGTCTTTAAATAACTTGTTCGCTTTTAAAGTCTTTCTCTCAATGGGTGGCACGGCTTGCTGCAAGGCAAGTAAACCAGTGAAAAGGGAGCTGTTGTCAAGGCAGCTCCCTTTTTATATTTTAAAAGCTAAAAACTCAGGAAACTTTTATTTAAGAAACTGGCTGTGGGGAAGCTTGGTGGTTTTCATAAGATACTGATCCACAGATCGCGCAGCTTCACGGCCTTCAGCAATAGCCCACACAACAAGAGATTGCCCTCGTGTCATATCCCCCGCAACAAAAACACCTTCGACACTTGTCATTTTATTTGTATCGCAGGAAACATTTTCTCGCTCATCCAGATCAAGTCCTAATTCCTTAACCATTCCCTCGTGGATAGGATGGACAAATCCCATAGCCAGAAGAATGAGATCCACATCCAACTCAAACTCGGATTCAGGAACTTCATTCATTGAAGCTCGACCCGTTTGGGGATCTGGTTCCCCAAAAACCATTTTTACACCATGAATTTTGGATACATTTCCATCCTTGCCGGTCAATTTTTTGGTTGCAACGCAATATTCTGTAATTTTTTCTTTTCCTTCCCGTTCATTTGCTTCTTCATGCGAAGAGGAAACCCTAAAAGTTTTCGGCCATTGAGGCCAAGGATTATTATCGGTTCGTGAGCGGGGAGGCTCTGGAAGCAATTCAAATGTGGTCACGCTTTTAGCGCCTTGTCGTAGGGAGGTGCCTACACAGTCTGAACCTGTATCTCCACCACCAATGATCAAAACATTTTTATCCTTCGCTGTGATGGAAATATCATCTGGGATAATGTCTCCTTCATTACGTTTGTTTTGCTGCGGCAAAAAATCCATTGCAAAATGAACGCCATCCAAATCTCTACCTTCTACAGGTAAGTCTCTCGGCTTCTGAGAACCCCCACACAACACCACAGCATCAAACTCATCTTTTAATTCTTTGGCCGGCTTATCTACCCCAATATGCATTCCAGTTTTAAAAATTATTCCTTCGTCCTGCATCAACTTTATTCGGCGTTTTACAATTTTTTTATCCAGTTTAAAATTTGGAATACCGTACATTAATAATCCACCAATACGATCGTCTTTCTCGAATACGGTCACGTGATGACCTACTGAATTGAGTTGCGCCGCACATGCCAAACCGGCAGGGCCTGAGCCGACAACTGCTATTTTCTTTCCCGTTTTAATTTCTGGAGGTTTCGCTTTAATAAAACCCTCTTCAAAACCTTTCTCCGCAATCATTTCCTCAATATTACAAATAGTCACTGCAGGCTCATTAATGCCCAGAACACAAGCCCCTTCACAGGGAGCAGGACATATTCGACCCGTAAACTCCGGAAAATTATTTGTCTTCAGTAACAGTTCCACCGCTTCCTCGTAGCGGCCGCGATAGACCATATCATTCCAATCAGGGATTAAATTACCCAAAGGACAACCTGTTTCACTTTGACAAAAAGGCACACCACAATCCATGCAACGCGCACCTTGTTCTTTATATTTATCTTCGGGGAAAGGAGCGTAGCATTCTTTCTGATCCTTCAACCTTTCCTTAACCGGGCGACCTGTTGGGGTCTCCCGTTCAAATTCCATGAATCCTTTAATTGCACCCATCTAAACTATTATTCTCCTGTATCTATTATTTTTCAGGCAACCTGCAATTCGTTCTGCTTTTTATTTTTACGCTCTTCAATAACTCGCCTATAATCGGTTGGATATATCTTTACAAAATACGGTAGCGTTTCTTCCCACTCATCCAGTACTTTTTTTGCCACCGCACTTTGAGTCGATTGAAAATGCTCATCAATCAAGGCTTTTAGCTGTTGAATGTCATCGTCTTCGCTCACATTGACTAAATCAACGGTATTTTGATTGCAATTGATTTCGAAATTGTTGTCACGATCCAGCACATACGCCAGACCTCCACTCATTCCCGCAGCAAAATTTCTACCTGTAGAGCCGAGGACGACTACTTTTCCTCCGGTCATATATTCACACCCATGATCTCCTACCCCTTCGACTACTGTTTCTGCGCCACTGTTACGGACTGCAAAACGCTCTCCAGCAATTCCTCGAAAAAATGCTTTTCCAGAAATTGCTCCATAAAGAACCGTATTTCCAATTAAAATATTTTCTTCGGGGACAATAGTTGAGTCTTTAGATGGATAAATAAATATTTTACCACCAGACAATCCTTTACCCACATAGTCATTGGCATCTCCTGCAAGACCAAAGGTTATTCCCGGAGCAAGAAAAGCACCAAAACTTTGGCCTGCGGATCCTTTGAATCCAAATTGGATGGTATCAGCAGGCAAGCCCTCTTCTCCATGCAATTTAGAAACATGGTAACTGAGCATGGCACCGGTAGCCCGATCTGTATTTAGAATGTAAAAATCTCCATAAACCTGAGTTTTCTTTTCAAGGGCCAGTTGACTTAACCTAATCAGCCTATGGTCGAGTGTTTTATACAAATCGCCACTTAAATCCTGAGTAGAAATATTACTCAAGGCAACCTTTTCACCTACTTCTGGTTTGAATAAAATCTTACTTACATCCAATCCATTTGCTTTCCAATGGTCGACCGCTTCTTCACCTTCGAGAAGCTCTACCTTTCCAATCAAATCAGCGAATTTTTTAATTCCTAACTCGGCCATGATCTCTCTTACTTCTTCAGCAATAAACCTGAAAAAGTTGACGACATAGTCTGATGACCCAGTAAATTTTTTCCTTAGTTCAGGGTCTTGTGTTGCAATCCCAACCGAACAAGTATTCAGATGACATTTTCTCATCATGATGCAACCCATCGTCACCAATGCCGTTGTAGAAAAACCAAATTCATCGGCACCCAAAATGCCTCCGATAACCACATCACGTCCTGTCTTAAGTTGTCCGTCTACCTGTACCCGAATGCGTCCTCTAAGATCATTGAGCACTAGAACCTGTTGGGTTTCCGAGAGCCCTAATTCCCATGGGAGTCCGGCATGCTTGATGGATGTTTGCGGAGAAGCGCCTGTTCCACCATCGTGTCCGGAAATGAGAACGCCCTCAGCACGAGCTTTAGAAACACCCGCAGCAATAGTTCCCACTCCAGCTTCTGCAACCAGTTTGACACTGACATCAGCATCGGGATTTGCATTATGAAGATCAAAAATCAATTGTTGCAGATCCTCAATAGAATAAATATCGTGATGCGGTGGGGGAGAGATCAATCCGACGCCCGGTGTAGAATGCCTGATCTTAGCGATGTACTCACTTACCTTATGTCCTGGTAACTGACCACCTTCTCCAGGTTTTGCACCCTGGGCAACCTTGATCTGCATTTCATCGGCGTTAGAAAGATAATAGCTATTCACACCAAACCGCCCGGATGCGACCTGTTTGATTTTACTTCTGCGGGAGTCTCCATTTTTATCGGGCGTATAACGCACCGCATCTTCTCCCCCTTCACCAGTATTACTTTTTCCGCCCAACCGGTTCATAGCAATAGCCAGTGTTTCATGAGCCTCGCGCGAAATGGAACCAATAGACATGGCACCGGTACAAAACCGTTTGGTAATCTCCTCAACAGACTCCACCTCTTCAATAGGAATAGAAGTGGTCTTTTTAAATTTAAACAGTCCCCGCAATGTACACTGGCGAGTATTTTCCTTATCTGAGACACGAGAAAACTTTTTAAATATAGCGTAATCGTTTGAACGGGTTGCATGTTGCAATAAGCCAATAGCATTGGGATTTAGCATATGTTTCTCTTCGCCACGGCGCCATTGGTAATGACCACCAAGTTCCAACAAGGAAGAACGATCACTACTAAAAGCTTTTTGGTGTCGTGCCAAAGCTTCTTTAGCCAACACCTTGAGGTCCGCCCCACTCACTCTGGAAGAAGTTCCCGTAAAAAATTTTTCAATTAATTCCTCGCCCAAACCCACCGCTTCAAAAATTTGCGCGCCTCGATAACTTTGAATGGTTGAAATACCCATCTTGGCAATGATTTTAAAAAGACCTTTTCGAGTGGCCTTAATAAAATTACTGATCGCTGTTTCGGAATCCATTTTTGTTATATATACCGCTTCATCGGCGATCTCAGCGACCGTTTCGTAAGCAAGGTAGGGATAAATAGCACCTGCACCATAGCCAATCAATAATGCAAAGTGCATCATCTCCCTCGCCTCCCCTGTTTCAACTACTAAACCTACGCGCGTACGTGTTCGCTCGCGTAACAGGTGATGATGAACCCCGGCAATAGCAAGTAGGCTTGGCAAGGCTGCATTATTAGCGTCAACGCCTTTATCTGATAAAACCAGAATGGTGGCACCTTCTTCAATGGCTTTGGAAGCGCTTTGGCATAAGGCGTCCAAAGCCTGTTCCATGCCCTTTTCACCCTTAGAGACCGGGAATAGTGTCGAAAGAACAACGGATTTTAAATCATTCTGATCGAGGTTACGGATTTTCTCCATTTCCCTACTGGAAAGAATGGGATGCTCCACTTTTAATTTGCGACAATGTTCTGGACTTTCATCCAAAAGATTTCTTTCCTTACCAAGCGTCACCTCCATCGACATCACAAGTTCTTCTCGAATGGAATCGATGGCTGGGTTGGTCACTTGCGCAAAAAGTTGCTTGAAATAATTAAATAAGAGTTGTGGTTTTTGAGAAAGGATTGCAAGAGCAGAATCGTTGCCCATGGATCCGTTTGCTTCCATGGCCGTTCCGATCATAGGAGCCATAATAAACTTGATATCTTCAACCGTATATCCAAATGCAATCTGTCGAGTTAAAAGAGAGTCCAAATCCGTTTCAAGTTTATACTCAACTTCCGGCAAATCTTTGAGGTTCACCTGGTTTTCATCAACCCACTTTTTATAGGGTTTCTGAGTCGCAATTTTTTCTTTTAGTTCCTCATCAGAAATTATCCGTCCTTCATTAATATCAACAAGAAACATTTTTCCTGGCTGCAATCTTCCTTTATATTCAACATTTGCTTCGTCCACCGGCACAACGCCCACCTCAGATGCCATCACCACCAAACCGTCTTTAGTCACATAATATCGAGAGGGGCGTAGACCATTTCTATCGAGCACGGCACCACAGGTTTCGCCATCGGTGAAAGCAATAGAGGCGGGACCATCCCAGGGTTCCATCATAGATGCATGGAATTCATAAAACCCACGCTTGTCATCATTCATTGTCTTATGCCCACTCCATGGTTCAGGAATCATCATCATCATGGCATGGGGTAAAGAACGGCCGGTCAAAAACAACATTTCTAATGCTTGGTCAAAATCAGCCGAATCACTTCCTCCCGGTGCAATTACAGGAAGAATCGTATCGATGTCTTTAAATAATGGAGACTCAAACATCGACTCTCTTGCATCCATCCAGTTTTTATTTCCTCGAACAGTATTAATTTCACCATTATGAGCAATATAACGAAATGGCTGCGCACGACCCCAAGAAGGAAAAGTGTTGGTACTGTATCGGGAATGTGCAAGGGCTAAAGCCGAAGTCATCTTTGAATCTTTAATATCAAGATAATAAGTTTCCAGCTGTGGAGCCGTCAATTGCCCCTTATAAATAATGGTTTTACTTGATAGGCTACATACATAAAAGTTTTCGTTATTGTCATTGAGTCCCGCTCGACGAACATCCCATGCGGTACGCTTTCTAACGCAATATAACCTTCGCTCAAAAGCCAATTGGTCTTTAAGATCGGCCGGCGCACCCACAAAAATCTGCTTCATCACCGGCTCTACTGAACGCGCAGTCACTCCAATTGTTGAATTATCTACCGGGATATCACGCCAACCTAAAAGCTCCAGGCCCTCCTTCGAAACTGCGCGCTCCATTATTTCCATACCCAGTTTCGTGTCCTCCCCAGTAGGCAGGAAAACATTCCCCGCAGCATAGCGACCGAAATCAGGCAATTTCAACCCAATTTGGGGACATTGTTCCTGAAAAAATGCATCTGGAATCTGTATTAAAATCCCCGCACCGTCACCGGTAAGCTTGTCTGAACCACATGCCCCACGGTGCTCCAATTTTCTCAATATTTCCAAACCCTGAGAAATGATTTCATGGGATTTTTCACCCTTCATATTCATGACAAAACCTACGCCACAACTGTCTTTTTCGTAGGCAGGGTCATAAAGTCCTTGTTTTTTAGGGAAAGCGTGCATATTTAAAATAACTCATTACTTTAAAGAGATTGAACTACAGACTAAAGTAGCTAAAAATACTGTTTTCACAATATTTAAGGAATACTTATTATTCTACAGCAATTGCCATGCCTTTATTTTATTTAACATTAAATCAAGGCTTTTTTAAAAATCTACAAAAATAGTGTAAAAATTATACACTATTTTAAATAAATTTTGGAAAATTGAATAATATTGTTTCCTAAGTACTCAGGACGGCACCGTTTAAGCCAAGCTTGGGTCAGGTGCCATCATTCTACCGCCAATTTAAATCTTTTTCACCCAAAAATACTAATAGCCCATGTGCAATAGCACAGAAAAAATCAATTAATTCCACTTAAAATAAAGAGTTTTTCCCGAAATGCTTGTATTTCTTACCTTAATTGATTAAAGTGCCCTTATTGAATAATTTTCTAAAACAAACTCTGAATGCAGCGCAAACAAATAAAAAATGGCCCCTCATTCCAATCTCAATCCGATTTGATTTCGCGCTTGAATCTACGTCCACTACTATTTAAGACCCTATTCAAAAAGTCTCTTCTATAAATAATGGGTCGACGTAGGCTCTAAAACAGCTCCAAACAAATCAGCTTTAATTTCTTATGTTTTTGACTTCCAAGAAAACCTTCCAATCCTCTGGAATTCAACCTGATAAACCTTATAATGGAAGGGCAATTTAATTTTAAAAGGAATTTTTAGTCATGCAACGCGAAAAACTTATCATTTTCGACACCACTTTAAGGGACGGAGAACAATGCCCTGGTGCCAGCCTGAACATCAAGGAAAAACTTGAGATAGCACGGCAGCTGGCTCTACTTAAAGTTGATGTGATCGAAGCGGGTTTTCCAGTTGCCTCACCTGGAGATTTCGAATCGGTCAAACAAATTGCTGAAGAAATTCGCGGAGCGAGCATTGCAGGTCTTTCTCGTGCACTAGAAAAGGATATTGAAGCTACAGCAAAAGCCTTAGAAAAAGCAGAAAAACCGCGCATCCATATTTTTCTTTCCACTTCCAAAGTACATCGCGATCATATGGTTGAAAAGGCCAAAGAGGAAATCATAGAGATGGGAGTAAAAGCTATTTCTTTCGCCCGAAAATTTTGTGACGATGTCGAGTTCTCGCCTATGGACGCTACTCGAACAGAGAAGGATTTCCTCGCAGAAGTCACTCGCGAAGTGATACAAGCAGGCGCAACAACGGTGAATATTCCCGATACAGTTGGCTACACCATCCCAGAAGAGTTTGCTCAATTAATTGGCTATTTAAAGCAAAACGTAGATAACATCGACCAAGCCATTATCAGTGTGCATTGCCATAATGATTTAGGGCTAGCAGTCTCAAACTCTCTGGCCGCTGTGCAAGCAGGCGCAAGACAAGTAGAGTGCACCATCAATGGTATCGGCGAACGTGCTGGCAACGCAGCAATGGAAGAAATAGTAATGGCGGTTCGAACCAGAAGAGACTTCTTTAGTAATGTGCAGACGAATATTGAAACACGCCATATCCAACCCTGCAGCAAACTGGTCAGCAGTCTCACCGGGTTCTTCGTACAACGCAACAAAGCAATTGTCGGTAAAAATGCTTTTGCCCACGAATCAGGAATTCATCAACACGGATTTTTAAAACGGAAAGATACTTTCGAAATCATGGACCCCGCAGATGTCGGTGGCGAGGAGTCTGAGCTAGTGATGGGAAAACATTCCGGACGCAACGCCCTACTCCACAAAGCGCAGGAAATAGGTTACAGTTTGGGCAAGGAAGAGCTCGATAAGGTTTTCGAGGAATTTAAGTTGCTGGCAGATGAAAAAAAGGAAATTTTTGAAGACGATATCCACACCCTCATTCAAAAGCAGAAGTTCTCTGAGGATCAACAAGTCACCTATAAGCTATCTACTCTAAAGTGCAACTTTGAAAGTGGCAAAGAACCCCAAGCAACAGTCGCTTTAATAAGCCGCGATGGCAAGGAACACAAATCCTCCTCTGGTGGAGATGGTCCAGTTGATGCGATTTATAATGCTATCGATAAAATTACGGGTCTCACATGCAAACTGCTTGACTACCAAGTAATGTCAAAAACCAAGGGACAGGATGCACAAGGTGAGGTCACGGTTCGCGTACAGAATGAAAAACGTGAAGTTCTAGGTAAGGGTGCAGGCGTCAATACCATTGAGGCCAGTGGCTTTGCATATGTCAATGCCATTAACAAGCTATTACTAAAATCTAAATCCGGTCCGGTCGAGGGCAACGATGTTTCAGGCCCCTGATTTTTGCAGATAATTAAATCCTCCTCTCTCGGAAGCCCGAGAGAGGTTTTCACTTTCAGG
>JAKUOQ010000033.1 GCA_022450865.1 Nitrospinales bacterium
ATATAATCACTGCTCTTATCCTGTTTTTAAGCTATGTACTGTCCCGTTACATAGTCAAATCGAAATTAGGAAGGGTACTAATTGCTATTCGAGACGCTGAAAGCCGTGTGATGTTTTCTGGATACAATACTTTGCACTACAAACTGGCAATATGGACATTATCAGCTTTTCTATGCGGAATAGCCGGAGCACTTTACGTCCCTCAGGTTGGAATTATCAATCCAAGTGAAATGCAACCCTCAAACTCTATTGAGATGGCTATTTGGGTCGCCGTAGGTGGACGTGGGACTCTGGGTGGCGCTCTCGTTGGCGCAGGTTTAGTCAACGGGGCTAAGAGCTGGTTTACAGTTGCTGCCCCGGATTATTGGCTTTATTTTTTAGGGGGATTATTTATCGTTGTAACGCTATTTTTCCCAAAGGGCTTTGTTGGTATTTTTTCTCGATCTTCTTCAAAAAATAACAAGGGGGTCATTTTAAATGACTAGTCCAGAAACTCAAATAAAAGATGTTTCAGTTGACACATCGCATGGTTGTATTCTTTACATAGAGGGTCTGACAGTTAGTTTTGACGGGTTCAAAGCTCTTAATGATTTAAATCTCTACATCGATGAGGGCGAGTTACGTTGTATCATTGGGCCTAATGGCGCCGGTAAAACTACCATGATGGATGTGATCACTGGCAAAACGCGCCCGGATAAAGGAACCGTCTTTTTTGGGCAAAATCATGACTTATCCAAGATGACGGAGTATGAAATTTCTCACGCCGGAATAGGTCGTAAATTTCAAAAACCAACGGTTTTTCTTAACCATACAGTTTTTGAAAATCTAGAGTTAGCGCTTAAAGCTGAAAAAAATGTGTGGACCTCTCTTACAAAGTCCTTGAGTGGTGAACAGAAAGATTTAATCGAAAAAGATTTAGAAACCATTGGATTGACCGAACAAATGAATCTTCGTGCTGGCTTGTTATCGCATGGCCAAAAGCAATGGTTAGAAATTGGTATGCTACTTGTTCAGGATCCAAAACTCTTATTAATAGATGAACCTGTCGCAGGAATGACCCACCAGGAAACAGAGCGTACCGCTGAGCTTTTAGCTTCACTTGCAGGCAAACATTCCGTCGTAGTTGTTGAACACGAAATGGACTTTATTCGTTCTATAGCAAACAGGGTGACTGTTTTGCATGAGGGAAGTGTTCTTGCAGAAGGAAAAATGGAGGATGTACAAGAAGATCCAAAAGTCATGGAAGTTTATCTAGGAAGTTAACCGTGTTAAATATTAAAAATTTGAACCAATTTTATGGCGAAAGCCATACCCTCTGGGATGTTGACTTGGATGTTTTGCCCGGAACATGCACCTGCTTGATGGGAAGAAATGGTGTAGGAAAAACAACCCTCCTTAAGTCCATTATGGGACTGTTACCGGTAAGCTCAGGTTCTATTTCTTTTGAAGGAAACGAACTTGCAGGCAAACCGGCAGAGTTAAGAGCGCGTAAAGGAATCGGTTATGTCCCTCAGGGAAGAGAAATATTCACGCAATTAAGTGTCGAGGAAAACCTTCGCGTAGCCCTCCTTGCACGTGATGATGGGTTACGTGAAATCCCTGAATATATTTTTGAAATATTTCCTGTATTAAAACAAATGCTCAATCGTCGCGGTGGAGATCTTTCTGGGGGTCAACAACAACAGTTGGCAATTGGGCGTGCCTTGAGCATCAGCCCTAAGCTTCTAATTTTAGATGAACCAACAGAAGGGATTCAGCCCAATATTGTCCATGAAATAGGTGATATCATCCTTCGTTTGAACCAAGAGAAGGGGCTAACCATATTGCTGGTAGAGCAAAAACTTCCATTTGCAAAACGTGTCGCCCAAAGCTTTTGCATTTTGGATAAAGGCCGCGATGTTGCTACCGATGCCATTGAAAATTTAGGGGAAGATGTAATAAATCGTTACTTGAAGGTATAGTGTGAACGGTGAGTCCGTTGAATTTTTACTCTTAATAATAGACTTAAAATAAAGTGGCGAACCGAGAACAAATTACTTTACTAAAAAGCTCAGTAGCAAGATGGAATATTTGGAGAGAAAACAACCCAAAAATCGATCCAGACCTGGATCGTGTCGATTTCAATGGCGTTAACCTAAAGAATGCCAACCTAAGAAGAGCTAATTTTTATATGGCCTTACTCAACGGTGCTAACCTTCAGGGATCGAACCTCACTAAAACCTTTTTCGCCAGCTCGGATTTGCGGGGTGCCAACCTAAGTGAAACCGATTGCTCGGGTGCGAAATTTAATGGTGCGGATTTAGATGGGTGCACCTTTAAGAAAGCGACCCTGAGAAAAATTGATTTCAGTAACCGTGATCTTCGCGATGTCGATTTTAGCGAGGCGGATTTAAGAAGAGCAGATCTGCGAAAATCTAATCTAAAAAAGGTAAACTTCTTTAAAGCCGATCTTCGTAAAACCTTATTTACTGAAGCCAATCTTACAGGCGCATACCTGTCTTCAACGTTGTTGGAAGATACTGACTTCCAATGGGCTAATCTCAGCAAAGCTGTATTGCGTTATTCCCTCAACCTAACCGCTGTCCAAATACAATCCGCGAAGATCGACCGCGAAACCAAAGTTCCCCACTATCTAAAGATCGATTGGATTTCTGAAACCGATTTCCACTGCAAAGAAAACGCAGTATAAACACCAGTTTCTTTGTTTTCTTTCCCTCAAAAGATAAACGGATATATTAGAAGTTTAATTGGCAAAGAATAAAACTTACAAATGTATCTTAATCGTAAAATAACTTTAAATACTCTTTCCCTTCCAACGATGCACATCCCGCATAAATTTTCGTTTGTCCATATCTTTATCCCAGGGGAATAAATCCATTAAAGGTTCTAAGGCATAGTTTGACTTGTCTTCGGGAGGAAGTTCGAATCCACCTTCTGTAATTCGATAAATATTATTAAAAGTTCGGTAGTTGCCACACAGAGTCACATAATCCCATGAAGTGTTTCCTTCTATCAAGGCACATAATTCTGAGGATGAAATTCCCTCATAAAGATTAATTTTTCCAATGTCGCCTTTTTGTATTTTTGGGTTACCCACCTCGGCAAAATCGATTGTCCAAATTTGCGAGCCTTCTTGGCCGAACACTTCAAGTTGGTAAACAATCTGCCAATGCTTCCAACCTCCCAATAGTTCACTTTTTAGTATCCGCTCAAGCAAACAGTTTTCAATAAAATCTTCCACAACATCCATTTCTTTTTTATATTGAGTAGGATCGATTGTTTGTGTCTTTATTGAAGGAACGTGCGCGCCTGGTTTAAAAAATATTTTATGACTATCATCCTCCAGAACTCGGACAAAATTAGAGGCCTGTTTCTCTATATGAGTCCCATCTTTTGATATATGGGCAACATCCCCTGGGAAATAGGTGGAACTTGGTACTTCTGGGCAAAAAACTGCCAGGTCCCGCAGAAATTGTTCTTGAGTGGTCGGAAATGAATATTGATTTAAGAAAGTTAATTCATCTCTATAGCGAAATGCTGCAGAACCGGGGACAACCATCCGAGGTGAGAGCGCCCTCACTACATTTAGATAGGTACAATATTCATCAAAGGGAAGAGCAAGAGGCTTGTTATAAGCAAAGTTTCCTTCTAACAGCGGGACAAACCGAGAATGCAAGAAATCAATATGTCCGCACTTCTCTATAATTTGTTGGATGATTTCGGGGTTCACCTGGGAGTCGACTTGGTTCCATAGCGTAACCTCCCCATCATTCACCAGTAGTCCATGCTCCGGGAATTCATCTTCTGCGGTACTCAATTGGTTGCGTGAGGGAGTTGGAATCAATGTCACATCTTTAACTTGAACAGGTTCAAAATCTGCAACCACTTTTATATTTTTAAATTCGAGTTCATCGAGAATACTGAGTAGAAGGTCATCTTTAGGAGCAAGGATAATAGTTTCTGGAGTAATAATAGTTTCGTTTTGGACGAGATAGGCCAATGTACGAACATCAAAATGATCTTGGTGTCTATGTGAAATATTAAGAACATCTACAGGTGGAACTTTATCCTTTTGCAAAATGGTACTGGGACATAGCACATTGATCTCTTCCCAAAGATAATCGAACCAAACAGGGTCAGTGAGAATATTTGTTTTTTTCGACTGTATGTACAGGCAGGCATGCCCTATCAAAGTGGTTTGAATCATTAAATCAAGTCCTAATATTATTGGAAATATGGAGATTAACCGAATGAGACAAGTAATTCAAGCAGCAGCTCATTTAGCCCCCCCTATTCCCGAGATTTACTTATATGGATGCGAAAATTTAGCCTTTTATATATAGTGTTTGTATGGATCCTTTCGTACTGGGAATAATTAAAGGCCATCTGACGAACAGAAGAGAAAAACTTCATAACCCCGCACCCTAGACTAGAATATTGAATATTACTTCCCACAATTTACCTTTTACTCCTAATCGAATCTTTTGTATCGGCAAAAACTATGACGAACACATTAAGGAATTAGGCGATAGACAAATCCCAAACGAACCTGTGGTATTTATGAAACCTGTTTGCAACATTGTAGCTCCGGGTGTAACACTAAACCATCCGCCTTATGGAAATGAATTGCAACACGAGGTCGAAGTAGTTTTGTTGATTGGAAAAGAGGGAAAGAATATTCATGAATCCGAGGTTTTATCATATATTTCCGGGATAACACTAGGCTTAGACTTAACGCTGCGTGATGTTCAAAGAAAATTAAAAGCTGCTGGATTGCCTTGGGAGCGTTCCAAGTCCTTTGAGCAAAGTGCGCCGTTAGGTGTCTTTAAAAATTATCATCCAGAAAAATTTGATTTGGCAAACCTTAACTTCTCATGCTTTGTCAATGGCCATCTAAGACAAACAGGCAATACAGGACAAATGATTTTCCCCATCTCAAATCTAATTCAAATTATTAGCAGTTGGTGGACCTTAAAGCCTGGTGATATAATTTTCACAGGTACTCCTGCAGGCGTAGCCACCCTTCAGTCAGGCGACAAAATTGTAGTGGAAAGTCCTGTGATCGGCTCGTTTTTCTGGCAACTGAGCTCTGAGTAACTCTATTAGCAAAGAATTTTAATTGTGGTGTGAAACCATCATGGTAATTTATTAATCCAATTTTAGCGCCAACTCTAATGCACGTTTCTTAATTTTTGCATTAGGCCCGAACCAAGATTGTCTTAAACGCGAATCTGGAGTCTTTCCTAAACGGTCTGCTGTATATGTCACCGCAGTCAAAAGCCCCCATGCTGTCATTTGTGTCGACTTCAAATTCTGCCCTGGCGCAGATCCGAAAGCATCCAGTGCAGATTTTGCGTTTTTTTTAGCCTGCTCTTCTGCTGCTTTGCCTTCATTTTTTAAAGGATCCGGTTTAAAAACTTCTGTCATATATTTTTCGGCAATCTTTTCATTTACATTTTTATCCACCAAGTTTTCCGCTGTTTTGGCAAAGTTTGATATCGCAGTACGACCCATTTCAATTGTAGTATTTGCTTTTTCCGTCATTTCCTCATCAAATCTTTGCGCCGACTCAGACAGAAAAGGAAGGGTCGATTTAAATACTCTTCGGAAAGAGTTTTTAACCGTTGGTCGTGCCTTCGAAGATATCTTCAACATACTGTTACAAGCAGAACGTACGGTCAAAAATTGTATTTCGATTTTTTCTCTATCCTCATGGCGAGAAGCCAAAAGAATATACCCTTGAAGCTCATCATCTCCAGGTAAAGTAATTTTTTCGTTTAACCTGGCGAGAGCCCATATTATTCGAGCACCATCGAGGCTGCCAACGGTGTCAATTTCTGCATTCCCAGAATCAAAGTAAGCTTTATAAAAACGAAAGGTTTCCTGATTAGAATGTGACTTTGGTCTTTGCGAAGGAATTTTAGAAACTTCCCAATCGAGCTTAGCCTTATAAAGCATTTCACGACTTGATAGACTACCGTTAACTTCCACACCGATGCCGTCCCACGGTTTTTTGTTTGATCCATTCATTGACACAATTCCAATAAACCTACATTACTCATGTATTACTGATTCTTATAAGATATATTTATACTGCAAACAAAGAATTTTAAAAAGGGTTCTATTTAAAATAATCAATATAGTTATACATCCAATTATTTTAACCTATGTGGTTTTTTTATATTTTAAATACCTGGCGGGAACGCTGTGCCAAAGGAAGGAGACAAATTGGGCGCAGGGAATTCAATTTCTCTATAAAGCATAGAAATAACATAAATAATAGTGGAAAACCCACTCAATAAAACTTCATTCGATATTATTCCTTAGGTTATATTTTTAATAGCTCCAAAACTGTGTCGTAATGGATTCTAGAAACTTCTGACTCAGACATTTCAAGAACCAGAGCTATTTCTTTAATCGTCAAGCCTTCATAATAAAACATAGAAATTATCAAACGTTCTGTTACGGGTAACTCATCAATCCCTTCTGCAAGACAATCTAACCAGTCTTCTTTTCTCAATGTTTCTGGCGAAATAGACAGTTTCTCTAAATTAGCTACAGTACTTGGCTCATTCATTTTGATTCCTCAAGTTTTAATTGAAATAATTTAACTTTTAGCTAGTTTTCGTCTTTTCACTGAAGGGATCCATTTCCTACCCTTTCGATAAATATTCCACCCACTTTTTTCTGCCGTTTCCCTGAATATTTGGATTAGATACTTATCTAAGCTTATATTCTTCATAAATCTCACCATTAAATTTTGACGCTTTTTGCTGTTAAACCTAATTAAGCAAAGCTCATGCCAAATTAATTTTTGGAAGATATTAGGTTAGAATATTAATTTTTTGCCATTAAAAAGTCCTTTTTTGCCGTAAACTAGCGCAATTGGCCTTATTTCAGGTTGGTCAGGCATATTTTCCCTAATTTTAATAATGAAGATGAAAGGATTGGGGGGGGATCTAAATAGAAGAAATAAATTCTGAAATATTATGTATTCACCAGTAAATATAGCGTTAAGCTATCTTTATCGTAATCCCAAAATAGGACAAACGAATGAGAATTAAAACCAAACATGTTATAAAATTTCAAAAATTTTTTTAATCCTCCCATGTTATTTGAAAAACTTTATTTTGTTTGCGATCATCAATACTTATCCATATTATTACTGCCTGAAAGGAAAATAAATGGAGGAAGAAAAACCGCAGAAAAAGCGTAAGGAACCCTTGATTTTTACAATCTGGGTCCACACGGGATATACTATACTTATCCTCTCAGTGATTGGTTGGATGGTCTACATGGAGTTTTTCATGGATTAAGTCAGCCCTCAAATAGAATTTTTTAATTTACCGGAAATTAATATGTCAAATGACGAGCACTTGCTTAAAATTAAAGAGGGAGTTAATGCCTGGAACCAATGGCGTGAGCAAAACCCTGAAACGACCCCTGATCTTTCTAAAGTAGATATCCGCGGATTACAGCTTCAGAAAATTAACTTAAGTAATGTAGATTTGAAAGAAGCTAAACTCCAGTACTCCAATCTATCTGGAGCCATACTTGAAAAAGCAGATATGAATAAAGCCAAGCTTCTGGAAACAAATTTCCAAAGTGCGAACTTGAAAGGCGCAAATCTTTCTGGAGCAGGTTTATTAGAATCGAATCTCCAGTTTGCTAATCTCGAAAATGCCAAGCTGGAAAAGGCCCAATTTAACGAAGGAACGATATTCAATCAAACCAACCTAAAAGGAGCTCTACTGAAGGGGGCAACAGGGCTAAATACAAATCAACTGGATATGTCACAAACTGATTCTAACACCCAACTTCCAGATTATCTGGAAGAAGAATTGGATGATGATTTTTTGCTACAGATGTAAATATAGGAAGGAATTTATCAAAAAGATCCAATTTTTTCCGAAAAGACTACAGATTCATTTTCATGTTTTCGAATACAGGCAACAATGGAACCTGCAGCTCTGGCAGACAAAAACTTTTGCTGATCATAACCCATTACAATTTCCCATGCATTCTCTGGATACTTTTCAATTAATGGAAGCGCAACATCGTTCAGCATCCATTGTCCGTGTCGGATATCTTCCTTGATATGTATATCCCAATAGCTGATAGCATCATGACTAAGCCCCAACCTCTCTCCAGCCAATTTATTATTCTTGAAAGAAGCGGGAACAGAAATCTCGATAAACATCAGTCCCCCAACATATCTTAAAAATTTTTGTTTTTGCTCTGACAATAAGAATGAATGGTTAATATTGGCTAAGACCTCCCAAGGAACCATATCTAAATAAGCCTCGGGCCTAGAATCCAAACCTAACTCATTTAGCATGGTAGCAAAATGGGAAGAATGTTTTCGCTCTAATTTCCCTCCTCCATATTCTTCCCACAAGATTCGTGTCAACATGAGTTGCACCTCCGAACCGGCTCCACCTAAAACCCGGGACAGTTGACTTGCCTCCACCAACCCATCAAGCGAAGCAATTGCGAGAAGCTGAGAGTAGCCCGCTTCTGAAATCTCATCCCGGATATAACGCCCCTCTTCAGACAGTTTAGGATTTAAATCTGCTTCTGCCCTTTCATAAAGAGCTTGAGTTACATCAACCGCATTTAACCTTTCAGTTAAAATTTGATTTTCTTCCCACACAGACCATCTTTTTTCAATTCTGGATCGAATATCAAAAAGAAACCTTGACTGTTCATTCGAGTAATTTTTTAGGTCGTCGTACCAAAAAAGCTTTAATCTGTTGATATGGTACAAACATCTTTGAATAAAAAGATGTGCAAAATCGTCTCCATCATTTCCCAAAAATGCTTCTTCCAAGGCGAGATCAATTTTTTCGTTGAAAAAATCAGCAACACGAGGATTTGCCAAAATTCTAGCATCCAAATCATCGCAATTGACAAGTGATACAAATTCTTCCAAAGCTTTTTTATAATCTAGATCTGTATTAAGGTTATCTGTTTTAATAAAAGTGACTTTATTCATTGCTCAATTAATAATAGCGAAGCAGGATATGCTAAATTTATGAATGATTAGCTAATAATATATATTTAATATAACAAACAAAGTATTGCTGGTCAAAAATCGTACCTGAATCAAAATTTTTACAATAATCACAAAAGAACTAGGTAACAATGAAAAAAAATATTTTTGCTGATACGGTTCTAAAAGGGCTCTCACTTAAAAAAAAGAAACTTCCTTCATGGCTGATCTATGATTCAAAAGGAAGTGAAATTTTTACTCAAATCACAAAACTCGAAAATTATTACCCAGCGCGTTGTGAGCTTGAAATATTCAACACACATAAATCGACTCTTTCAAAGTTATTTTCTAGCACTCCCACCCAATTGATCGAATTAGGCTCGGGCGATGGTAAAAAGACAATGGCTCTAATTAGACAGCTGATTGAAGAGGGAGTTAAACTTCAATACACACCCATAGATATATCTAAAGGTGCCATTGACAATCTTGTCAAAATACTAAATCAAAACTTCGAAAGCTCTTCATTAAATATTACAGGCCTAGTTGCTGATTATTTTGAAGGTCTTGCCTCGATAACAGAGAATAATAAACTAAGGAAAATGGTCCTATTTTTGGGAGTAACTCTCAACAATATGGACATCCCTGATGCCAAATCTTTTCTAAAAAGATTACATCAATTATTACAAAAAGAAGATTACTTGCTAATTGGTTTTGATCTTATGAAAAATCCAAAATTACTTAACCAAGCCTACAATAACGAATTATTTGAGAAATTCAATTTGCATCTTTTGGATAGGATCAACGAATGTCTTCAGGCAAACTTCAATAAAAATTTATTTGTCCAGCAAGCACATTTCAATCCGCAGTCTAGAGCAGTGGAAAGTTTTCTTTACAGTACCTGTAAACAAACTATACAAATCAACTCTTTAAATACAAATATTGAATTCGCGGAATGGGAAACCTTGCAAACCGAACAATCTTTTAAATATTCAATTGAAGATATAGAAAATCTAGCCTGTGAATCGGGGTTCAAAATTACTGAAAACTTTTACGATTCAAAACGGTATTTTGTGGACTCACTTTGGCAAGTTATCAAATAAGAGGAAATACTTACTAGCTAAAAGGTTTGGAAGAATATACTTTCTGAATGTAAATGCGGAATCAGATCAGTTTTGCTTGTAAAACATCTACCTGCAAACACGTCCTCAAAACGTTTACATCTTTTTTACTGGAATAACAGATTTCGTATTCTCCGGCTTTTGAGAAAGACATTGAAAAAGACTGCCCTGATTGAAAATCCCTTATAGATAAAACTCTTTTTTGAGATAGAGATTCGCTGACTGTTATGTTGTATAAAATAGAGCTAAATGAATTGCTGATTTCAACATATGCATTTTGGTAAACATTTAGTTGCCTTGGGTTTTTCAGCGTCGGATTGAGAATTATCGAACTTGGGACAGCTTCAGAAATTGAAAAAAGAAAGAGGGAAAAAACTAAAAAGACAAAAATTTTTATTTTTACAGGACGGATCAACGTATCACCTTAGCGTTCAGAAGCTAGCAAAACTTTGGACCAATTCTATCGATATTGGTACCAGCCTCGATATAGGCGCTAAGATGTTTTTATGTTAGCAATTAAACCTTACTATCTATAGGTATTTGTCCTACAAAAAATGACTTAAGAATATTAAGGGGTAAGGAAATAATAGAGTATTAGGTGACGTTAAATACAACTATGGAACCTGAACTCGCAAGTCTAGAAACTTAGAAAGCAATTTAAATACCTTTTTAAGAAGTGTTGATAGATTAATTTATCTACCTCCTTTTTATTTTTTCTTGTTTATCTTTTCCAGTTCATACTTTTTAATAAGTCCTTCTAGCTTTTTATTAAAAGCTGGCGATTGAGATATTTGCTTACCCCATTCACTACCGACCACTCCAGCTTCGCGACTGATTAAAGGCATCTTTTTTTTCCACTCTTCCCAAAAGGGCGTCTCAAACATTATAATTAGCTTTTTCACAGTTTCATGAGACATATGTTTTTCATATACCGGGATGACCCGAGCAATCAGTTCGTCCATCTCTTTTTTACCAATCAATTGATTAAACTCGGTCCAAAACTCATCTGGAACTTTTGGAAAAGAGCCTGAAATCATCATCGAGACAGAATTCATTAATGTATCCTCCATATAACTCAATTGTCTCAAAATCCCAGAAACTTCCAGCAATTTTTTAATATCTCTTTCCTTTTCCGTTTCAGAAAAAACTGGGTTTGCAGTCACCCCTAGCAACACTAGCAATAAAACAAGCCAGATTGAATTTTTCTTAATATCAAATAACCTCATCGAACCCTCAAAATTTTATAAAGCCAAAGCCTATCATGCCGACAGGTAGGGGTACACTTAATAATATTAAAACTGCCTCTTGACGAAACGTCAAACTGGATTTAGCCTGTTGTTTGTTATAAACCAGGTACTCTTTTATATGAGTTTTGACAAACAAAAAGCTGAATCATCAAAGAAAAGTCTCCAAAGCGTAGATCTAAGAAACGCTGAACTTCAGGAGGCCGATCTCAGTAATGGGGTTTTAATTGACGCTTGCCTTGAGAATTCTGATTTATCTGAGGCAGACCTTTGCGGAGCAGATTTAAGTGGCGCAAGCTTTTTAAATGCGCGGCTTCACCGTACCGTTCTCTACCGCTGCAGAGCTAAAAAAACCAACTTTTCCAATACTATTTTAACCCAGGCAAACCTAGTCGAGGCAAATTGCACCTCGGCAAACTTTAACAATGCAAACCTTAAGGAATCCAATATTGAAGGAGCCAACTTAACCTACACAAGTTTTACAAATGCCAATTTAACAGAAGTAAACTTAACCGGGGTATTTCTGGCAAATGCAAATTTGTCTGGGGCCAATCTCACTAATTCTGAACTCATTGCCGCCGACCTTGTAGGATGCGACTTTACGAAGGCCAACTTGGATAATACCTACTTCAACCATGCAGACCTTTGCGGAGCAAACCTCAAATCGGCAATAAACTTGAATCGCGATCAGGTCGAAACGGCTTTTATCAACAAAAAAACTCTGCTCCCCGACTCTATTCCAATTCTCTGGATATCAGAAACCGAATATGAATTTGAATAAATTCTCTCATAAACATTAAGGAGTCAGGCACTTTGACTTTTAATTTCCTTCCATATTTTTTGAGCTCTTTTCAATTGCAGCGCGTCATCGATTTCGGCCCATAAGAGATTTTCAATCTTCAAAAAACCTAAAGGAGTTTTGTCTGCCACGGTAACAAAACAATCCATATCGTAACTAACCTTCAAATCCGATTCGAAGCTCTCTTCAGCTATGCGAATCAACTTCAAGTAAAAATCATAGCTTAACCGGGATACTCCAATAAACTCTCCCACAATCGAACCCAATACCTTCTTGTCCTTAGAAATCTGTTTAACCGAGTCTCCATCTGCCTCTACATAAACCTCATCTCCAGCTTCCGTTTTTCCCGTTATTAAAAGTGAATTTTTAACTGGAGATTCTAACAACTCGCTAATTGCTCGGGTTTCAAAAATTAGATCTGATTCTAATAAAATAAAATCTGTATTGATAAGTTTTCGAGCACACCATAAAGAATACATGGTGCCTGTTTCCGAAAACTTTTCATTTCGGACCGTTTTTATTTGCGGATATTTAGAGCGAAGGTTCTCATAATACTCATTCATGAACCCAGTAACAATAATAATATCGCTGATACCACAGGCTAAAAGAGCTTCAATAGAATGCTCTATAATAGGTACGTCATCCGCGAGAGAAATAAATCCTTTTGGAATACCCCGGTTTAATTCTTTAAGGCGCACACCCATACCCGCTGCAAGAATTACGGCCTGTGTAATGTTAATTCCCATAAGATGAATTCTTATTGACTTGCTACCGAGGGTCCTTCTTGAAGGTAATGAATCGCTTTATTTAATTGCATATGACTTCCAAACAAAATTAGAATGTCACCAGATAAAATTAAAAATCCAGATCCTGGATTAGGATGTGGCTGATTCTTTCTAACCACAGCAATAATGGTTGATCCAGAACTAATATTAATCTCACCCAAAGTTTTGCCGCAAATCCATGAACCTTCCAAGATAAAGTAAGACTCTGTCAAAGTTGCTGTAAGATAGGTTGAAAACTTTTTTAAACTTTCCGTATTCAGAGACAACCCCCGAAACATACTGTAACCTTCCATACGAATTAATTCTACCTGCTGCTCAATGATATTATTTGGAATTCGATAATCTCTTAAAACTCTACAAAAAATTTCGATGGAAGTTTCGAACTCTTCAGGAATAACTTCATCAGCACCAGCAGCTTTCAACTCTTCCACTTGGGAAGTCAATCGAGTCCTGACCATAATTTTTATATCGGGATTTAACTTACGCGTTAATCGAACCGCTCTTTCAGTACTCACTTGATCATTAATAGCATACACAATCATTCGTGCTCGCTTCACCCCTGCCCTTAAAAGGGTCTCTTCTTGAGTGCAATCCCCGTAATTTGTGGTCAACCCTTCTGTCAATGCTCGTTTAACCTTTTCGCCGCTTAATTCCAATACAATAAATGGGATTTGTGCCTCTTGGAGAACCTTAGCTAAAGTTCTTCCTCCGAGGCCATAACCCGATATTATTACATGCTCATTTAAGGCCTCGTCTTTTTTGCCTTTGCTTTCTTCTCTTTTTATGTTGGAAAAAATCCAGATAGATAGCTTTGAAGAAATCTGTATCATCAATGGAGTAACTAGCATGGATAGAATGGAGACAATCAATAATACTTGGTATTGGTCGTTATTTAAAAGACCCTGTTCGAGACTGATTGCAGCAAGAATAAGGGAAAACTCTCCTATTTGTGCCAATCTCATTCCAACAATTAAAGAGATCCTAATGGGAGCTCGTAAAAGAATGCAGGAAAGAAATGTCAGAAACATCTTTAATAAAATAACGCCGGCCACAAGCGCCATGAAAAACAAAACAGAGTCAAAAAATACTTCGACCTGTAAAAGCATTCCTACAGAGATAAAAAATATACTGCTAAAATAATCACGAAGCGGAAGAATATCAATAATGATCTGGTGGTTGTATTCAGAATCCGAAATAATCATTCCAGCAATCAAAGCACCCATTGCCAGAGTCAATCCCATCTTATGTGAAATCCAGCCTGTTATTAGAATAATAAAAATAACAGAAAGGGTCAGTTGTTCTTTATTCCCTGTATGTGCAATCCATGCCAACATTCTTGGAACAATTAATTTTGATAGAAAAAATATTGCAACAACTGCGGCAATAGATTGAAACATGGCGAAGAAAAAATCCATCGGAGAAATAGCACCAGCTTGGGCTAACAAAGGCACAAGAAGCATTATTGGGACCACACATAGGTCCTGAAACAAAAGAGTCCCAATACAAAGCTTACCGTGGAGGGTATCTATTTCGGCACTGTCGGTAATCATTTTCAATACAATGGCAGTGCTACTTAAGGCAACGAGCAAGCCTAAAGCGATACTCTGGTTTTGCGCAAACCCATATAAATGAACAATCCATCCAGCGGCACCTGCTGTTAAAGCTAATTGAAGTCCCCCTACCCCGCAAACAGAAACCAAGTCTTTTAAAAGCCGGGTGAGTGAAAACTCTAAACCGATGACAAATAAAAGCAGAATCACTCCGATTTCAGCAAGGTGCTTAACAGATTCAATATCATCAATCAATTGTCCGCCGTAAGGGCCAATCAAAACACCTGCTATTAAATAACCCATTACAGATGGTAATTTGAGCTTGTGAAATAAAAGATTTATAGGAAGGGAAACTAGGAGTAAAACAGCGAGGTCTTCAATCAAGTGAACCATAATAATTTGTAAAGTATCTGAGCTAAGGGTTAACACAAATTACTGAAGAGTATTATACAGGGGGAAACTAAAAGAAAAATAAAGATTAGGGGCGTTAATCTAGTAATTCGATAATAGGAAACGAAAAAAAAGGGTTTGAAGCTAAAAGAGCCACAGATCACTCATAATAACTAGCACCACAACCCTCCATTTCACAAACCTCTACTCTTTTGACTCGTGTTGATTCCGTATCTATTTGGGTTTTTAACTCTAGAAACAACCAACGAGCGATATTTTCCGCGGAAGGATTTTCTTTATCAAAGGGAGAGATTTCATTAATATTCTGGTAATCCAATCGACTCAAAATTCTCTCAACCATTTCTTTAAGCT
>JAKUOQ010000034.1 GCA_022450865.1 Nitrospinales bacterium
AAATCCCTTAAAATCATCATAGGTCAGGTTGGGAATTCGTTCAGGATCTCCTCCCGATTCATACCCATAGGTAGTAGAGGGAAATAATGAATGCGCCAGTTGCCTGTCAACACAACTTTCTGGATCAGAAAAAACACCCTTCATCTCATTTAACACAACCCCCTTATAAATAATTTTGTCATCCGGATTTGTAAGCTCATAATGCCAACCTTCCTGTTTGAAAGTATCTTCAGAAATTACTGGATAAAATACCGCATCCATATATACATTCATCAGGTTAAAAAAATCCTTTCGGTTTCTACTTGCTACCGGGTACATTGTCTTATCCGGAAAGGTCATTGCATTCAGAAAAGTCTGCAAACTTCCTTTCATCAATTCCACAAAGGGTTCTTTAACTGGAAAGTTTTTTGATCCACAAAGAACACTATGTTCAAGAATATGAGCAACACCAGCATCATTTGTTGGCGGAGTTCTGAAAGTTGCACTAAAAACCTTATTATCGTCGTCATTTTCCAGTACCAGTAATTCTGCTCCGGTTCCTTCATGCTCAAAAAATAGTCCCAATGATTTCAACTCTGCAATTTCTTCCTTCTTAATTAGCTTGAAACCACTATAATTTTGATTGAGTTCAAAACTCATAAATTGTTTTCTCCAGTTTTTAAAAGTGTGAAACCAAAACATATCAAATCGGACAACTATTGATTTAAATATTTCTGGTTTATGAACAATCTAATAAAATTAGATCACTTTCCCTTAATATCAAGACCAATAGGACAATGGTCTGAGCCCATAACATCGGGAGTTATAAAAGAATCTTTTACCTTATCCATCAAACCTTCAGTCACGAAAAAATAGTCTATCCGCCAGCCTATATTCTTTGCCCGCACATTAAAACGATAGCTCCACCAGGTATATTGATCGGGGTCCTTGTTAAAGGTACGAAAACTATCAACATATCCATGCGCAATAAATTTATCGACCCACTCTCTCTCTTCAGGCAAAAACCCTGAGTTCTTTTGGTTTGCCTTGGGGTTCTTTAAATCTATTGGTTTGTGGGCTGTATTCACATCACCCGTTATCACCAGTTCTTTTCCTTGGTCTCTCAATGCTTCGCAATGATCTAGAAAAGCATCATAAAATTCCATTTTATATTGAAGCCTCTCTGGTCCGCTCGTGCCATTGGGGAAATAAACATTGAGAAGATCAAAATCCTTGAACTCTATTCTTATAACTCGTCCTTCGCAATCAAAACGTTCAATTCCGATTCCTATATGAACTGCAGCAGGTTTTTTCTTAGTGAAAACAGCCACCCCGCTATAGCCCTTTCGCTCGGCAGGATTCCAGGCTGCGTGATACCCTTTTGGGTTACGCACATTCTCATCCAGATCTTGTGTTTGGGCTTTGATCTCTTGCAAGCAAACTACATCCGGTGCTTCTGATTTTAACCATTCAAAAAATCCTTTTTTAACTACGGCACGAAGACCATTTACATTCCAACTAAAAATTCTCATAAAGTTATATAACTATAAGGATTCCCCAAAAACCATTCTGGAATATAAAAAATCTCATGTTTTGCAGCTACTAGTTTAACCAATTTTGAGAAATAAAATTTCTAAATAACTTGAAGAATCAATTCCAATTACCCAGATAAAATGCGGCGAGAAAAACTAAAAAACCCAACCATAAATCTCGACCCAACGATTGGTAATGCTTAAAATGTTGCAAATCTTCCTCTTTAGGATCATATAAAAACACAGACTCGAGAATAAACCATACCGGCGGCCCCATAGCCCACCCACCGAATATTATATATCTTGGACAGCCGGTTAGATGGGAATGATAAGTGTAACCGAGACCAATGGCCACAAGAAACGGACCAAGGAACTTCCGGATTTTTCTTTTACACCATTCATTTTTTTCGGCTTCGGAATTCATTTTAATTGTCCTGAAAACAAAATTTGGAAGATATTATTAGTTTATATTAACAGCCTATTCCAATTAATAATAGAGATCTTAGATTGATGTTTTTCACAGTATTTATTTTTGGTATTTAAGGAAAAAAAGGATGATTTTGACCTGAAAAATAATAAATAATTCGTTTATTTGCAATCATTTATCGGCACCTCTGGTGTTTTATATTAAAGCCATGGTTTTTATTAAAAAAATAAGGTATCCTTGTTTAAACTCTTAAATTTCGGTTCTCTTTATAAATAAAAATAGAAAACAAAGTTGTCTTAGGGAGGATAAATGTATGCGGCAATATAATCGAGCGGGGTTGACTGTTTTGATGGTGGTATTTTTAATATTTGCCTTGGCACCTTCCACTATGGCAGCCGAAATACCAGACCCTACAGCTTGTGATGGTGATGGCATCAGCGTTCGGAAAGGTCGTCCCGGTATCGCATCCGTTGAGGTAAGAGACGGTGTAGGACCCACGAAAAAATTAGTACGTGATGGAATATATTCAGCCGCCGCTAAATCTTCAGGTAAAGTATCTGAAGAAGACAAGCGCCATTTATGTCTGGCATTATCCCCTATTAAAAATCCTGAAAATCGCTTTTTGCATAAAGATCACAGCAATTATTACTGTACTCTAATTTTGAATCGAGACAGTCAAGCTTATTGTTATGCTGTGGTTACAGGTGATCCAAAACAATGTAATAATATTGTAAGCAGCGAGCTTGAAAAAGAATGTCTTGAAAAATCTAAATAGCGGTTTCATTTTAATCTAAAAAAAGGGTGGCCCAAAAGGGTCACCCTTTTTTTCTACCCCTAATGATCCCCATCGAACTGGATGTCAGAAATTTAAAAGTTTCCTTCTCCACTCCTCAAGGTAATTTTTCGGCCGTCAATGGAATTAGCTTCCAATTGCATAGAGGCGAAACATTAGCATTGGTTGGCGAATCCGGATGCGGAAAAACAGTAAGCGCACTTTCTATCCTACAACTTTTACCCAAACTCGCTGTAAATAATATCAGCGGCGAAATAATTTATTCCGGGAAAAATCTTTTATCACTTGGTACAAAACAAATGAGAAAGATCAGAGGTAAAGAAATATCTATGATTTTTCAGGACCCCATGACCTCTCTCAATCCTGTTTTAACGATTGGCGAACAGCTTATTGAAACCCTTTTGCAACATAAAAGCTTAAACAAAAAAGAAGCACTTGCAAAATCCGTGCAATTATTAGGTAAGGTAGAACTGTATTCTCCTGAACAAAAACTAAAACAATACCCTCATCAATTAAGCGGTGGCATGCGACAGCGCGTGATGATTGCAATGGCTCTCGCTTGTGAGCCTAAAATTTTAATCGCTGATGAGCCTACAACAGCACTCGACGTTCTCATCCAGGCGCAGATCCTAGATCTTCTTGAAAATCTAAAGAGAGAGTCTTCCATGTCCATGCTTCTCATCACCCATGACCTTGGGATAGTTGTAGAAATTGCAGAACGACTCATGGTTATGTATGCAGGAGATGAAGTAGAAACGGGCCCGACAAAAAGCTTATTAAAGAACCCAAATCATCCCTATACAAAAGGACTGGTTTTGTCTCGCCCTCATCTAGGAATTGATAGAAAGAAAGAGCAGAGGCTTGTAGAAATTAAAGGAAGCGTACCCAACCCAAATAAACGACCTACGGGTTGTTCCTTTCATCCCCGATGTAAATGGGTTATGGATAAATGTAAAACACAAAAACCTTTAACAAAAAATTTAAATCCAAATCTCAAATACAACTGTCATCTAGATCCTGGAACAATATGAAATCCTTTAGCCCATTCCTGGAAGTGAAAGATCTTAAAAAATATTTTCCTTCCAAAAAAGTTTTTCTCGGTAAAGATGTTAAACCTGTCCGAGCTGTCGATGGTATTTCTTTTGTCCTAAATGAAGGAGAAACACTAGGCCTTGTAGGTGAAAGTGGTAGCGGAAAATCAACTGCCGCACGAACTTTACTACGGCTGGAAACTCCTACCTCTGGTCGGGTCCACTTTAAGGGACAGAACTTGGCAGATCTTTCTGAAACTGAGCTTCGCAGTTTGAGAAAAGAAATGCAGATGATTTTTCAGGACCCTTCTTCATCCATAAATCCGAGACGAACAATAGGCGAGGTCTTGAGTGAACCCTTCGCAATCCACGGCTTCAAAGAAAACGTTTCTGAATCTATCATAGAACTACTAAATCAAGTTGGTCTCTCACCCAACCATGCCAATCGATATCCCCATGAAATGAGCGGCGGTCAATTGCAACGGGTGGGAATAGCCAGAGCTATTGCACTAAATCCAAGTTTAGTGGTTGCCGACGAACCGGTGTCTGCCTTGGATGTTTCGGTACAAGCCCAAGTCGTTAATCTGATGATTGATTTAAAAGAAAAATTAAAGATATCCTACCTTTTCATTTCCCATGACATGGGAGTAGTAGAATATTTTTGTGACCGGGTAGCAGTGATGTATCTGGGTAAAATTGTTGAGATCGCTAGTAGCGAAGAAATTTATAAACGGCCCTGTCATCCCTATACTGAGGCTCTTCTTAATGCCGTTCCTGGTTTGGAATTAGGAAAGATAAAACAGAAACTCAAGGTCCTCGGAGATACCCCGGATCCATCGACTCTGTCTCACGGTT
The DNA here is from genome assembly GCA_022450865.1 of Nitrospinales bacterium. Classification (GTDB taxonomy): domain Bacteria; phylum Nitrospinota; class Nitrospinia; order Nitrospinales; family VA-1; genus UBA8687. Next base: position 4,618 of record JAKUOQ010000034.1, read on the forward strand.
GTTCTTTTTATACTCGTTGCCCTATAAAAGAAAAACAATGCAAAGAAATGGAACCAACTCTTAAAGAGATCACATCAGGACATTATGTTGCATGCTTTTTAAAATAGAGATAGGCCTTATTGACAAAAAACATCAAATAATGTTGTGCCCCCCTGAAACGGCAGGTTTCCCCGCCGGTTTAGTTGGTTAGATAGCCATTAGTCCGCGTGTTTGCGTAGAAACGTAGGAATGTCAAAATTAGCATTCAGGTTTCCTGAATCCTGATTTTCATCCTTTATAGAAGACGCAAGAGTTTTGAGATGTTTAAAAGATGATGCAGAATCATCGCTTTCTATTTGAGGATTACCGCCAACCACTTTTCTCAGTTTGGGTCTTTCCTCAATAGGAGATGCTGTTGCTTGATCAAACCCTGTGGCTATCACAGTTACACGCATTTCATCTTCCATTTGTTGATCTATCACGGAGCCAAAAATTATATGAGCATCTTCATGTGCATTTTTCTGTATCATCTCGGAGGCCTCATTAATTTCCATGAGCGTTAAATTTTCTCCGCCAGTGATATTGATCAATATGCCTCGAGCTCCATCCACCGTAGCTTCATCGAGTAATGGGCTGGAGATTGCTTTTTGTGCTGCTTCCACGGCTCTATTTTCTCCCGCAGCGGTTCCGCTTCCCATAAGCGCTTTACCCATGCTTCCCATTATGCATTTCACATCTGCAAAATCGAGGTTGATTAGTCCAGGAATGACAATCAAGTCAGAAATACTACAAACTGCTTGTTTGAGAATATCATCTACCATAGAGAAGGCTTCTTTGAATGATGTTTGTTGCCCTACATAGCTCAACAGTTTTTGATTGGGAATGACGATCAAGGTATCAACAACTTCCTTTAACTCCGCGATACCTTCTTCTGCTTGTTTCATTCTTCGTTTTCCTTCAAACGGGAATGGTTTCGTGACCACTCCAACGGTAAGAGCTCCCGTTTCTTTTGCTATTCGAGATATTACGGGAGCAGCACCAGTTCCTGTTCCTCCACCCATTCCAGCAGTGATGAACACCATGTCTGAGCCACCCAACATATCGCGAATAATATTTTCGCTTTCTTCAGCTGCATTTCTCCCTGTTTCTGGATTGGAACCCGCGCCCAGTCCACGAGTTAATTCTCCGCCAAGTTGGACTTTCTCCGGACATTCTGATTTTTCTAGAGACTGTACATCCGTATTTGCGATTATAAACTCTACTCCACGGATATTGTCAGCCACCATTGAATTTACGGCGTTAGTACCTCCACCTCCGACACCAACAACCTTTATAATTGCGGAGTAATCATTTTCATTTTCAAACTCTATTAAACTCATGTTGTCCTCCATGTTTTAAAAAAATTCGTCTGCCCAATCTTTCATACGTGAAAAAATTTTATCGAATAAATTCCTACCCTGAAGCTCTCGTACAAGTCCGATTTTGTTTCTTTTAAAGCCATATTGGATCAAGCCGGTACATGTCGCATACATTGGGTTATTGACCACATCAACTAGTCCTCCAAGATCAATCGGTGTTCCAACTCGCACCGGCGATTGAAAAACGTCTTCGGCTAAATCTGCCATTCCATACATACTTGCTGCACCCCCTGTTAAGACGAGACCGGATGTAATAATTTCCCGATAACCCGATTCATTAATTTCATGGTCGAGCAATTCAAACATCTCGCGTGTTCGTGCTTCAATTATTTCACTTAATATTTGTCGAGGTACCGTTCTTGGTTCTCTTCCACCAACGCTAGGGGTTTCTATGTTGTCACCTTCTTCGATAAGAGGAGAGTATGCACAACCGAAGGAGTGCTTAATTTTTTCTGCCTCGGCATTTGGGGTGCGAAGACCTATGGCAATATCGTTTGTCATTTGTGCGCCCGCTATAGTTAGGACAGCAGTGTGTTTGATTGCACCTTGATAAAAAATAGCAAGATCAGAGGTGCCGCCACCAATGTCGATCATGGCAACTCCCAACTCTCTCTCATCTGGTGATAAGACCGACTCGCTGGAAGCGAGTTGCTCTAAAACGATATCCGAAACAGTTAGACCCGCTTTGTTTACGCATTTGACAATGTTCTGGGCGGAGGTAACCGCTGCTGTGACGATATGTACTTTTGCTTCAAGACGCACTCCATCCATACCGAGAGGATTTTTTATTCCATCTTGATTATCAACGATATATTCTTGGGGTAGAACGTGAATCACTTCTCGATCAAGAGGAATTGCAATGGCTTTGGCAGCTTCAATCACTCTATCTACATCCTTTTGCTCAATTTCCGTGCCTTTCACTGCAATAATTCCATGGCTGTTCAGACTATTTATGTGTCCACCTGCAATACCGACATAGACTGAATCGATTTCACAGCCTGCCATGAGTTCGGCTTCTTCGACGGCATTCTTGATTGATTCAACAGTACTATCGATATTGACTACAACGCCTTTTCTAAGACCCCTTGATGGATACTGACCGATACCTATAATATCGATTTTTTCATTATCTTTTGTTTCCCCAATATCTTTTGTTTCTCCAATAATGCAGCAGATTTTGGTGGTCCCAATATCTAGCCCGACAATGTAATTACTTTTTTTGGACATGCGTCCTATCCCCTTCTAGTTGGTTTAACTCTTTGCCGAAATTAATGTTGAACTTGGTTTGTTTCTCTGATTACAACTTGATCCTTAAAAGACAGATCGATCATCTGAATTTTTAGATTTTCGTCTTCAAGTGAATCTTGAATAATCATAAAATTTTTAAATCCTTCGTTTAATTCGTCCCTCGACATTTGAATTTTAAATCCTTCATTTCTAGCCTTAAACAAAACTCGGGAGGGCCCTACTAGCTCTGCCACTTCCAAAGGATTATTTTTAAAGAATGAGAGCTGATTGAAGTCGTCCATTGTTTTAAGGCTGTTTAATAATTCCCCATTCGACACACCTTGTTCTTTGCTGTCATTTAAAATGATAAGAGGCAGGTGTCCATAACCAGGTTTTTCAGGTGATAGGATGGATCCGGAATTATCCAACAAATAGGTTTGATCTTTTTTAATCCTTGCATAAGGAACCCTTTCTGTGAGTTCAAATTCCAATCCCTGAGGAAAAATTCTTTGTATGGATACCGTTTGCACCCATGGGTGCTCTGAAAGTCGCTTATTCAATCTAACTAAATCTATTGAAATTAAATTTTTACCTATTACAGGGCCTAGCCATTCAAGGATTTGTGAGTTGTTCAATACATGATTACCTTGGAAGGTTACGTTCTGGATTTGAAAGCGAGGTGTTGAGATCAAAAAATTATATCCTGCAAAAAGAAGATACCCGATCACACCTGCCAGAAATAGTTTTGATCCAAGTTCAGTTATGGTGCGTGCCCATGTGCTAAATTTTGATTTGTTAGGGCTTTTATTGCTCAAGGTGCTACCACGCTTACGTCGTTTATTTCTTTTAGGGCGAAAATAGTCCCATGTAGTGGCAGGCCCTTTTTGTTTAGTTAGAGCAAAGCTCATGACGGAACTCCATGATCCAATTGTGCTGTTTTTAAAATTTCTATTACAAGGTCATCAAAGTTCATTCCAATTTCTTGAGCAGCCATAGGCAAAAGACTAGTTGGAGTCATACCTGGGACTGTATTCATTTCGAGAACATAGGGTGTGTTTTCATTATCAAGAATAATATCCACCCTAGGAAACCCACGTCCTCGCAATACTTTGAAAACATTTTTGGACACTTCCTTGCATTTATGGGCCTCTTTTTCACTCAATTTTGCGGGGCAGATATATTCAGTCTTCCCAGAAGTGTATTTAGCTTCATAGTCATAAAAACCTGATTTAGGGCGAATATGAACAATCGGCATAGGCTGTTCACCATTCATTCCAATTGCCAGAAGTTTTCCGGTAATAAATTTTTCCACAATTATTTCATTAGAATAATTAAATGCATTTTCTAGTGCTTGTATCCACTGATTTTCTTTTTCAACAATACTTACGCCAAAACTGGAACCTTGGTTAGTGGGTTTGACCACAACAGGTAAATTCAGATTTCGCTTTATGTGTTGTTTTTGGTTTCGATAAAAGACTTCGTAATCAGCAGTTGGGATTCCATGGAACTTTAAAATTTCTTTAGTCTTCAATTTATCGTATGCCAAAGCACTTCCTGTAACACCTGACCCTGTATAGGGAATTTTAAAATATTCCAACAAACCTTGAATACACCCATCTTCACCATAGGTTCCGTGAAGGGCGTTGAATGCCAAGTCAATTCCCTTTAGGTTATTGGCAATGTTTCGATCGACATCAATTGGAAATACTTTTAAACCTTTTCTGATCATTGCCTCTACAACCGAGTTTCCAGTAGAAAGGGAAACCTCTCGCTCTGATGATAAGCCACCCATTAAGACACCTATATTTTTTTCTTCAAAGTTTTTCAAAAATAATTTCAACTTTTAAAATAAAAGATTCGTATCGGCCCTTAGCCACAAGCACCGGGAGCAAAGTAAGAAGGAAATACCTTCACAAGAACCTTTAAATAAAATTTCATCTTCAATTAATCTCCGATAATCACAATCTCAGTTTGGAGATCGATATTAGTTTTTTCTTTCACCTCTTTTTGAACATGCTTGATCAATTCAGTTACGTCCTTAGCTGTGGCCCCACCTTTATTAACTATGAAATTTGCATGTCTGATAGAGATACCGGCTTTTCCTATTGAATACCCCTTGAGGCCTAATGAATCTATAATTCTTCCGGCAGCATCTCCTTCAGGATTTTTGAAAATAGAACCAGAGTTAGGAATAGTGAGGGGTTGTGTTTGCGATCTTTTGGAAAGATGGCGGTCCATAGCGGTCATTATTTCCGAACGATCACCTTCTTTCAGTTCGATTTCTGCTTCAATAAGGATTCCTGCTTCATCCGGGAAGGCCGTTTTTCTATATTCAAATGATAGATCTTCTCGCTTTAGTTTTTCTATTTCACCATTCCGATTAATTCTCGTTACGCTACGGAGAACGGATCCAATTTCTGTTCCTTCTGCTCCAGCATTCATAATTATCACACCTCCTAAAGAACCGGGTATGCCGACAAGGTTCTCTATACCGGTTAGCGAAAATTTTGCTGCATGTTTTGCTAGATAAGACATCTTAGCTCCTGCACCTACTTTGATAATGGCCCGTCTTCCACCTTCTTTTTCCTTTTTAAAAAAAAGAGGTCGTTTGATTTCTTTAAAGCATTCTTTTAAAGAAATAACGATGCCCCTTATTCCACGGTCACTGGCAAGCAAATTAGTTCCTTCTCCTAAAATATATATAGGAGTTTTCCCTCTATTCTTTATGATGGTTTGTATATCTTGAGCATCTTCAGGAAATATTAAAACATCTGCAGGACCTCCAATTTGAATTGAAGTATGGCTAGCAAGTAACTCGTCTTGCAGAACTCTACCTTTAATTTTGTGTAACCAGGGGAATGTATAGCTCATAGTTTTTCTCTGATGAATTTTTTGTCCCAGAACGGTTTTCGGAAACGCCATTCTGGTTTTGAGATTAAATTCTTTGCCAGATCCAGAATGTGCAATATGAATCAATCTTCGTTTCCATGCTTCGTTCAACATAAATGAAAGTCCTCTCTTTTTTGGGGCTACCAATCATGGAATTGAGCAACGAGCTTATGTGCCAATTCTCCAATATTTCCTGCACCCAGAGTTAAGATTACATCACCGGATTGCAAAGAATTTTGTAAATGTGGAACAAGAATTTCTACCTTGTCAATGTAATCCACGTTCTTATGTCCAAACTCTCGTATACCTTGTGCCATTTTTCGAGAATGAATTCCCTCGATAGGTTTTTCTCCTGCGCCATAGATATCCAGAAGAAATAATTGATCTGCATCGTTAAAAGATGAATAAAAACTTTCCATCAGGTGCTGAGTTCGAGAAAAACGATGTGGTTGAAAAACCACTACCAACCTTCGATTAGGCCAGACTTCTTTAGCGGTTGATAGGGTGGCCTGGATTTCAGCTGGGTGGTGGCCATAATCATCTATGATGATCAAAGAATCTGATCGATGAAGAATTTCAAAACGTCGCTGCACACCCGAAAAAACTTTTAATGCATCTGCTATGGTTGGAAAATCTATATTTAACTCCATTCCTACTGCAATGGCCGCCAATGTATTGCAGATATTATGGTTTCCCAAAGAACAGGATGAAATTTTTCCAAGATTTTTTCCTTGATAAAAAACAGTAAAATTAGTTTTTAATTCGTTTACAGAGATTTCTCGTGCCGTGTAATCAGCCTGGGTTTTTAATCCGTAGGTAATTGTTCTTTTTTCTATTTTTGGAAGAAGCGATTGCAGATTTGGATCATCCAAACATAAAATTGCGGTTCCATAAAAAGGAACGCTATTCAAAAAATCTAAAAAAGCTGATTTCATATTCTGCATATTGTTGTAATAATCCATATGTTCTTCATCTAACGTGGTCACAACAGCGAGAGTTGGAGAAAGTTTTAAAAACGACCCATCGCTTTCGTCGGCTTCGGCAACTAAAAATTTGCTTTGTCCTAATTTGGCATGGCCGCCCATATTTTTAAGTTTCCCTCCAACAATTATTGTTGGGTCAAGATGCCCTCCTGCCAATACTGTTGCCACCAGAGAAGTGGTCGTTGTTTTTCCATGGGTGCCAGCGATAGCAATTCCATGTTTCATTCGCATAAGTTCGGCTAACATTTCTGCTCTTGGTATGACTGGTATCATTTCCTCTCTAGCAGCTTTAACTTCTGGATTGTTACTACGTATAGCGCTTGAAACCACGACAACATGTTTTCCGTATACGTTTTCAGCGTTATGATTAAAGTTAATTTCGGCACCCAAGGATTCCAGATGATCGGTTACAGAAGATTTAGATTGATCCGAACCGCTTACATCATAATCCTGATTAATCAAGACTTCAGCGATCCCACTCATTCCTGATCCTCCTATTCCGATAAAATGAATCCGTTGTGTTTTCCCTAAAAACATGACAAAACATAATTCCCTTGCATTTTTTTTGCTCTTCCAGATTGCCTGTAAGTTTCTTCTAGTAATTCCATACAAAGAAGCCTAACTTTTTCAGTTGCGTCTCGATTCCCAAGGTTGTAACTGTTTTTTTCCATAGTTTCCAAGCGTTCGGGCTCTTCCATCGCCTGAATAATAGATTTAGCAATGCGTGGTCCAGATAGTTCTTCATCTATAACTAATTCACCTGCATTGGCAGCTTCAAGAATGCGCGCATTTTTTTCTTGATGATTGTGCGCCGCATGCGGAAAGGGAACCAGTATGGACATTTTCCCGCAGGCAGTAACTTCGGCAAGTGTTGTTGCCCCAGCACGACAAAGAACTAAGGACGCCTTTCTGTATTGATCTCCCATATCATCAATGAAGGGGCGTATGTCAGAAGAGAAATTATTTTCCTTATATTTTTTACTCACCCTTTCAAAATCTGCTTCTCCCGTTTGGTGAGTAATATGCAAATTCTCTTTTTGCTCCGAGAGGGATTGCAGAGCGTCTACCATAGCCATATTTATAGAGTGGGAACCCTGGCTCCCACCAAGAACCAAAACTCGAAATGGGACTTCAGTTCTGGGTAGAGCTTTTTCTTTCGGTTGACAAAACTCTTCGCGAATCATGTTTCCCGTAACTTCAACTTTTTCTTTTGGAAATGACTCGGATGACTCTTTAAATGAGACCGCAATTTTGTCAGCAATTTTTCCCAACCATTTATTTGTCATTCCAGATATAGAGTTTTGCTCGTGAATTAATATAGGTATTCGAAGAATCCATGCGGAAAGAACCAATGGCCCAGATGCGTATCCTCCAACTCCAACAACAAGGCCCGGACGTTTTCTGATTAAAAAGCACATCGATTGGGCAGTTCCAATAGGTAGCTTGAACCACGATACCCATCGAGCAATTTTATTTTTTCCAAGCAAGCCTGCTGAAATAATAGTTTTTAAATTGAAACCTTCACGCGGCAATACTTTTGCTTCGAGACCTTTTTGGGTTCCTACAAAAGAAATTTCAATATTCATATCGTGCCTCATGAGTGCTCTAGCTAGAGCAATTCCGGGATAAAGGTGGCCGCCTGTCCCACCACCCGCTATAACAACTCGTTTTTTCATTAATTCATTATCAATGTTTTGCAGTTTGCTCTGAAATATTCAGTATTACGCCTACAGAAAGCATTGTCACAAGCATCGACGATCCTCCCATGCTTATAAAAGGTAAGGTCAACCCCTTTGTAGGGAGAAGGCCTGAAGCGACGCCCAAGTTTATAAAAGCCTGCAACCCAATTAGGAGGGTCAACCCTGTTGCTAAATGAGTTCCAAAAGGATCTTTGGCTTGGTAGGCCGTCAAAAATCCTCTCCAGATAAAAATTAAGAATAAGAGAACGATTGCTGTGGTTCCCACAAAGCCCAGCTCTTCCCCAATCACTGAAAAAATAAAATCCGTGTGTGCTTCTGGAAGACGATAAAGTTTCTGAGAACTTTCTCCCAAACCAGCGCCCCAAAAACCTCCCCTTCCAAAAGCGTAAAAAGACTGAACGGCCTGAAAACCTACTCCAGAAGGATCTTCCCATGGATTGAGAAAGGCGATGATTCTTCTGGTTCGGTATTCGGCAAATAAAATTGCTGATGCTACAATGGGAATTATTGCTAGAATTGAAAGAAACAGAAATTTTTTCCTGAGCCCGGCGACAAAAAGCATTGTGAAGGTGACCGCTAAAATAACCATTACAGTTCCAAAATCGGGCTGAAAAAAGATTGGTATGAAAAAGAAACCCAAAACAATTAGATTGGGTAAATAGCCGTAGGCAAAACTTCTTAACTTGTCGGCCCGTTTTACTAAGGACTTTGCGATAAATAGCACCAGAGTAAATTTTGCCAGCTCTGAAGGTTGGAACGAAAACCCTCCAAACGCCAACCACCGACGGGCTCCCCCCACCTTTTTGCTGAACTCGGGAAACATCACCACAACCAACAATAGAAAAGTAAAGATCATGATCGGGTATGTGTACTGGTGGAGCTTGTGGTAGTCCAAATTTTTTGTAATTAAGAGTAGACCTGTTCCTAGGAGACACCATAAGACCTGTCGTTTTAGAAAGTAAAAGGAATCGTTTTGTTCTGTATATGCTGCACTTGAGCTGAAGACCATTACGATGCCTATGAGCACCAGAATGGCTACAGTTACGCAGAGAATTGAGTCGCAATCTGAATGTTTTTGCCGAGTTTCTTTCAACGCTTATCATCCCTCAAGATTTTTGACGATAGATTTAAACTGATTCCCGCGATCGATATAGTCTGTGAACATATCAAAACTTGCACAGGCTGGAGAAAGAAGTACGACATCACCTTTATCCGCCTTTTCTTTTGCTTTATGTACCGCATCTTTCAGAGAATCGGATTCTTCATAACCAAAAGATCCGTTCAGCAAACTCCTAAACTTTGGTCGTGTTTCACCAATTAAAATCAAGTGCTTAACTTTTTTCTTCATAATTTTTTTTAAACTGGAGAAGTCTGCATTTTTATCTTTTCCTCCGGCAATTAGAATGATTGGACGGTCAAAAGTATTTAATGATTTATATGCTGAACCGACATTAGTGCCCTTTGAGTCGTTAATAAAGTCAACGCCATCTTGAGTGGATACCCATTCCAGCCGGTGTTCCAAACCTACAAAACTACCCAAAACTTTTTTGATGGACTCCAAAGAGATTTTAAGCAGTAAGGCTGCTGCCACCGCAGGTAAAACATTTTCTATCTGCCAGGCCAATCCT
>JAKUOQ010000035.1 GCA_022450865.1 Nitrospinales bacterium
TTTTGAAGAAACCCGCAGCATCGCGTGCTTAATTCGAGCACAAAAGGTTTACCTAAAAATGGAAGACCCTCAAGCCCTTATCGAAATTTATAAAAAAGCAATTGATCCCAACCAACCACAGGCAAACTACAAATATGTCCTACTCCTTGTTGTTCTTTACCTGGACACAAACAGGGTGAGAAGGCGAAGAATATTTTGAAAGAAAATCAGACTGAGAATGAACTTTTATATTCTTTATTGCTTGACTACGTAAATAAACCTTCCAATAACGGATCCGACTTGGGATCAAATTTTAATTTAATACGAGAGGCTGTTTTCCAATTTCCTGTTAGCGACGGAAGTAACTTACAATAACTTTAATTTCTTTAAGCTTCTATAAATAGAATTAAAAAAAATCACTAGGAAGATTTTTACGCCGGTCCCGTTTTGCCTTAGTTTTTTCTTTTTGAAACTTTCTCCATTGAGCTCTGTTTTCTTTGGTAGGGACTATATCCTCATCATCTTCCCAAGAATCTATGTTGATCGATTTTAGAACTTTCCGTGTTTCCTTGGGCAGATAGCGTTTTCCTTCTTCTGTTTCCTTATTTGTTAAAGCCATTTCCATATCAACGAGAACCTTCGCATTTTTTTTCATACGCCTATGAAACAATGCATCGCCTCTTAACCTAATTTCACGTCCATTGACTAGACCCGTTTTTAAATTTTCAGGAATAGCTTGTGCTCCCTGAAGTGCACCGGTCCATGCTCCAACTAACGAGCCTAATTTTTCTGTTTCTCTTCCTTGCCTAAGAATAGATGAAAGGGAGAAATCGTTTTCACGGTTTAATATCCAATACAAAGCCAAAAGCATTAAACTAAGAACACATCCTTGAGAGGCATACCTTATTTCTCGGTTGCTATAACCATTGGCATTTTCAACGATCCATTGCAAAACTTCTTTTTCCGGTTTTTCAATTTGGACAATCAAACCTTGCAAAGTATGGCTAAAAGCATTTTTAGATTTAACCACCCATTCGTTTTCGAACAACTTAAAAGAACTTTGATATTCCATCTCAGCCTGAATACAAACTTCAACAGCCTCTTGCAAAATTTCTTTTCTTTTTTGTACTAACTCACTCCCTTCCATACTTAAAAAACGGGTAACCAAAAATCCGTTAAGCACTGAACCAACAATCTCAAGCGGATGACTGCTAAAAACCATAGCCAACTGGAAACATTGACTAGCAAGTGTTTTCGACCAATTTTTATAAAATAAAGCAAGGGGAACAGAAAGAGAAGTAAACGACCCTGTCGCAGAACTTAAAAGGGTTGGTTCTGTAAGAAGCCTATCATCCAGTAAGTTCACAGATTTCCAAAGATGACTTTCAGAACTTCTAAATGCCCCAAAATAATTTTCAGGACCACCATTTGAAAGGTTCTTAAAATTGTTTACCGTTTCTTCAATAAACTTTTTTTTATTTTTTAGAATACCATCGCAAACAGCAAGAGCGCATTGTGTGGGTGCACCATATAAACCTTGCATTCGATAGTTTCTAGTGCCCTTTCCTATTATATTTCTCACATCCTTATAATCTTCAATAGTCCCAAATATCTGCCTAATAGCCTCCGGCTTCAATCCCTTCACGGCACGGCCCATAGCATCTCCTACAGCCATTCCAAGAAAGCAACCCATGACTTCTTCTGGATTAGAATCCATTTAGATAAAAATAATGACGTTTAAATAGAGAGTAGTTCGGTAGGATGGTTCTGTTGTGCCAAAATCATTTCAGGTGATGATTCACCGAGAGCCTGCCGAGCAGTGATTTTTGCCAATTCAGGGTGGTTATTAGTTTCACTCATATGCATCAGCACAACCAGTTTTAAATTGGAGTGTGTTACCGATGCTAATAACTCACCGCAGTCTTCATTAGAAAGATGGCCGACACCACTTTTTATTCGCTTCTTTGTAACCCACGGGTAAGGACCAGCTTCCAACATTGATATATCATGATTGGCTTCAACCAATAATGCATCGAGGTTTTGCAATTTTTTTTTGACCTCAGGGGTAACCCGGCCAAGATCTGTAGCGATACCCAGGCTTTTTTCTTGATAACGGATGACGAAAGCAACAGGCTCTTCCGCATCGTGAGGAGTTGAATAAGGTTCCACTGAGAGTTCCCCGAAATGCACCGGTTCATTCTCACGAATCGTATTACAACTACTCACCTTTCCAATAATATGATTCGCACGTCGCCATGTCCCTTCTGTCGTAAAAAATGGAACGTCGTGTTTTCTTAAGAGAGGGCCGATGCCACGAATATGATCCGAGTGTTCATGTGTGGCGAACACAGCATCCATTCCTGAAAAACTACGTTCAATACGAGCCATGCGAGCAGAAAGTTTTTTTTCGCTCAAACCTGCATCAATCAAGATACGCTTTCCACCTGCCTCAACGTAAATCGAATTACCACCACTACCACTGGATAAAATAGAAATTTTTAAAACGGGAATAACCTCTTTAGGAAAGTATATTTATGAAACGCCAAACGTTGAGGATAATGCCACTAGACAAATTGTACCACAGATAAGAAAAAATAAATGCTGTCATAAAACATGCTGACTTTTTCTCGTTCATTTAAATTGTTTTTTGTAGTAATTTTCTAATATCCCCCTCCGATATGTCATTAATAATTTCTATTTTGCCAATTCCCTTAACTAGAATAAATTTGATTTTATTATTTATAGTTTTTTTATCGTGGTAAAGAGATTCTATTATCAACTGTGGGTCTAAATCGGGCAAGTCTACAGGCAAACCACATTTTTTTACCAGTTCCATAATCCGTTCTGGAATCTCCTGGGGACATTTACCTAGTTGGTGCGATAGTTTAGCCGCATAAACCATTCCAATGGCCACAGCTTCCCCGTGGATGAATTTGGAGTATCCTGTTAATGCTTCTATGGCATGCCCCAGTGTGTGACCAAAATTTAAAATCATTCGGTAATGGCTTTCGCGCTCATCTTTTTCTACCACTTCAGCCTTGATCGAACATGATGTTTTTATAATATGCATCAAACATTCTTTTTCCAATCGCATAATTTTTTCTGTGTTCTGCTCTAAATAATCAAACAGTGTGGCATCATAAATTACACCATATTTAATTACTTCAGCGAGTCCGGCGCGAAATTCTTCTTTAGGAAGAGATTGTAAAGTATCTAAATCGGCAGCAACCAAACGAGGTTGATAAAATGCACCTATTATGTTTTTCCCTTTGGGATGGTTGACAGCCGTTTTTCCGCCAACACTACTATCTACTTGAGAAAGTAGGGTCGTCGGAACTTGAACAAATGGGATTCCCCTTTGGAAAGTTGCTGCAACGAACCCTACAAGATCTCCTATAACACCACCTCCAAATGCAATCAGCACAGACTTGCGATCGCATTTTAGATCCAAAAGGCGGTCATAAATTATTTCTGCCTGTTTTAGAGTTTTTGAAGTTTCCCCTTCTGGCACTTCAATAACATCTAGAGCCCAGCCTTGATCTTTAAATCCAGGTAAAATTTTATCCCCATAAAGCTGAAAAAGAACAGGGTGGGTGACTAGAACAACTCGGCTGGGTTGAAGAACCTTGGAGAGGGATTCCCCTACCTTTGTAAGAACGTCTGAGCCAAGAATAATCTCGTAGCTTCTCTCGCCTAGGTCAATATTTAAACGTTGCATGAAAAGGAAATCATTTTCTTTTAGGGATCTTAAAATTTATATGCTTATTTTTCCCTAATTATAACCATTATCAACAATAGTCAGCGTAAAGAGAACAAATCCTCAATAATATAGCTGAAAATATTAGACTGTTTTTTGTTTACTCCGACCAAGACGGAGGCGCAATTTGCTGCCGTTCCTCCTGTAAAATTCTCCATAAAACTTGGCTTGTATGCGTCTATTTAGCTTACTCTCCCTCATACTATCCCCCCATAACATTTATTTAATGTTATCTAGGACAGCTGTGTATCTTTTTGTATCCATCTGAAAAAATAATCCAAAACTATTTTTTACTCAGACTTTTTCTTATCCAATTTTTCTGACAACACAGGAGGGTTCCCATTTTTCTCTTCAAAAATTCGCGTTCGATCCGTCAACTTATATCCTAGAGCTAAAATAATCTTACGTTTTGTATCAAGCCGACATTCATTACCCTTTTCAATCCGATCAATGGTTTGAACGGTAACATCCGCTTTTCGAGCAAGCTCTGCCTTGCTCATCATTTTAGACTCACGAATTTGTCTGACGCTATTGGTATTAACCACAGTATTAACCTCCTTAAAATGGTTCTAGCACATAAGGCTCTGTACTTATTTAGATACTTTTTCTGGAATGAATTAATCTTATTTTTAATCCACTAATTTGTCAACAAAATTTTATAAATATTATTAAATTTATTTAAATTTTAATAAATTATATAAAATAAATTAGCCCATAATAAAGTTTGGTTGAAAACAAAGGCTAATTCCCTTACATTCTTCCCTTATGAAACAAGTATTTTTGGAAACCTTTGGATGCCAAATGAACGTGGCCGATACAGACAGGATGGAATTCATCCTATTCCATTCGGGTTACCGTCGGACCTGGGAAAAGGAAGATGCCGATCTGATTCTGGTTAACACATGTTCAATACGTGAAAAAGCCGAACAAAAAACATTTTCACTATTTGGCGGGCTCAAGCCTTTGAAGGCCATTAACCCTAACCTCATTCTTGGACTAACAGGTTGCATGGGTCAACAGGACGGCGAAAAAATGTTAAAACGGATGCCTTTTTTGGATTTCGTATTAGGGCCTGATCAAGTAGAAGGGATAGGAAAAGCGGTTAACCGAGCGCGCGAATCAGAAAAATCGTTTGTGTGGACCGGGTTCGATTCGAAAAAAATATATTCCATTCCAGAAATCCCAGGTGATCTTCCCCAAAAACCTGGCCCCAGTGCTTTTGTAAACATTATTAAAGGTTGCGATAAGTTTTGCACTTTCTGCATTGTTCCCTTCACCCGAGGCAGAGAGAAATCACGCGAACCTGATGAGCTGTATCAAGAAATTCGCCACTTAATCAAACACGGAGCTAAAGAAATTATCCTTCTTGGTCAAAATGTTAATTCTTATGGAAAACGCGGTCTGACCAACCCCATACCTTTTCATGAACTTTTGTACAAAATAGAGGAAATACCAGGATTGCAAAGATTAAGATTTACGACTAGTCATCCAAACGATTTCACACGAGAAACTATTCGCGCATACCGCGATATCGATGTACTGGTAAATCATTTGCACCTCCCTATTCAAAGCGGGAATAACGAGGTTTTAAAATCCATGCGTCGCGATCACACAGTAGAAGAGTATCTAGAGTTGATTGATGAATTGAAATCCGAAGTTCCTGGTGTTTCTTTGACGACAGATATTATTGTTGGATTCCCAGGTGAAACGGATGCCCAGTTTCAAGATACTATGAAAATTATGGAGCGGATCGGCTGTAGTAGTAGTTTCATGTTTTCATACAGCCCCAGACCTGGAACCCCTGCCAATGAGTTCAAAGATTCGGTTCCCGAAGAAACAAAAAGACAAAGGCTCCAGGAAATCATTCAACTACAAAACCGAATGACCGAAGAGCAAGGAAAAACATATCAAGGAAAAACAGTAGAAGTGTTAATCGAAGGCAAATCAGCTCGCCCTGGCTATTCGCTTAAGGGAAGGAATCCACAGTACTGGAGAGTAAACGCAAAAGACAGTGAAGGAAGGTACCAACCTGGCGATATGGTTCAAGTTCGTATTGAACAAACATCAGGCCACGGCCTGAGTGGAATTATTCAATAAATTGAAATCTGGGAGTATATTTCTTCCTCAAGCATTGTAAGCTGAGGCGCAACTACTTTAAGAGCTACTCTTAAGTCACGAATGAATTTAAGATCTGGCGGTTCATCACATATGGAAAATCGAGGCAAAGAATCGTTGCAAAATTGATCGAGCTCGATAATCTGGTTTAATATTTCTGCTGGTAAATCCTCAAGTCCTACATCCTGATCTTCCAGAAACCTCATCATTCCAACCAGACTCATTTTAATATCAACGCATTGTTCTCGCAGGTTAGAAATAAGAATCGATTCTTTGGTCTTCAAATCTTCACAAATTTTAAATAAAAGTTTCCGTAAGTTCCCATAAAAAATTTCATGCTGTTTTTTATCTTTAAACAAATCTCCCTGACCACCAAATAAAAGAAAAAAAACCGTTTCCAATTTATATTTATCTGAGGACATGACGGCATAGAGAATGGATTTAAATTCCTGTGCATCAAAAGAAAGTTTCAAGTCCTGAAAAACTTTGTCTAGAGCTCCCAAATCTCCTTTGATTGTTCGACGCTGATTGCTTCGTACAGAAGGTTCTGACTCAGACTTCCAAACCGGAACCATTTGAACACCGCCTGTTTCACGAGCCACCACCGTCCATTCCTGCAGGGATTCAAGAAAATCCGTCACAGAAAAAACATCGATATTTTTTAATATTTTTGGTTCAAGCGAAAAAAGAACTCGTAATAACTGCTTTTCGAGTCCTTCAGAACAAAATTTTTCATCCTGACTCAGAGGATACATTTGGCTGGCAAGGGCAAGGTAAAGCGAACGTTTGCGCAAGCGATCTGAACGCAACTGCTTCGAGGAGTATGGCCGAACTTGGAAAATACCCTTTTCCAAATCAACAAGATTTATCAAAAGGGCATCTCCTGGTTTGCTGCCAAACTTCTTATAACAACTTTCCATATCCCAGGCTGTAACTTTCATACAACTCTTACCCGGAATTTTTTCATTTAATTTTATTTCTTCAGGGAAATGTCCGCAGTACTGATAGAATGAAGCGACATCCTGAATAAAAAAAGTTTTCTTTGATTTTTTAATCTCATTACCATCAGGATCCAGAAAAATCAGGTCTTCTTCTTGTCTATCCGCCAAAAGAAATGGCATGAGGCGATGCCCAGGAATCAACATTCCCTGCTTCAACTCCCAAGTTCCTAATTGAAATGAAAGAGAAACATGACTGATTTGCTCAATTACTGCCCGACAAGACACAAAATCATTTTCTTTTATTCCAATTAAATAATTGTGATTGAGTAAAATTCGCTTAACTTTTTTTAAAGCGGACTCTGAAATCTGTTTTTCCCAGCGGCTTTCAAGGTTTTTCGAGAAATCATTGATCGTAAAAAGGCCTTTAGATTCGCGAATTATTTCTTCGGTCAACTTTCTGAGTGTTATTTTTTTTGCCATTTACGGTTGGATTTCAAAGTTGCAGAATAAACGATCCCATGGAAAGAAGGAGCAAGGGGACCTTATTAAAAAAGGCAGCGCTAGAGTATCACAAAAATATTTGAGTGTTAAGCAAAGGATTTTCACTTTTCAGCAAAACCAAAAGATTTGATTTTGAAATATCGTGACGCTAATATTATATCCAAATCCATTTGCCTAATTTTTAGCTGGAGATTTCACATGGCCTTAAATCTGGAACCCATATATCAGGACATTTTTGCAAAATTAAAAACCCGAAAAAAATTCATTATTCGCTCTATAGAAAAGAACCTGGTGACAGTAGAACAAGATGAAGAAATCTGCGGACAAAAAGAGCCTAAGGTTTTTGAATTTAAAAGTCCCAAAGAGTTGGAGGAATTTATCCATAGCGAAAATACAATAGAAGCCGATATCATCAGGCAACTGGAAGGGAATAAGATGCCTTATCGCTAAGGTACACCATTTGCCCCTCAACTTCATAAACCATACCCCAACGATTAAAATTTTTCTCTGACAAGGGCACCATCATCGTTTAAGTTGGCCAAGATTTTCTGGGCGGTGGGGACGCTATTCTCAGAATAGCTTGCATTCTTAACTGACTACTCGTATCTTTTTAAAACTATTGCAGAATTTTTTGACCCAAATGAAATGCAATTACTTATAGCAACGTTAATTCTTTTTTCCCGACCCAAATTTGAAACATAATCCATATCGCATTCTGGATCTGGATTTTCCATATTTATCGTTGGAGTCATAAATCCATTCTTTAGGGAAAGTGCAGAAACTGTCACCCCAAGAGCTCCTGATGCCCCTTGCGGATGACCGATCATCGATTTGGTTGAACTGGAGGGAATATTCATTGCCTTTCCGTTGAAAGTATTTTTAACCGCCATGGTTTCGACTTTATCGTTGATCAACGTAGAGGTACCATGGAAATTAATATAATCAACCTCGTCTTCATTAGTTCGGGCATCTTTTAGCGCAAGCCTTAAGGCTCGCGTAGATTGTTTGCCATCCGGCATGATAGCTACCCTATGATAGGCATCACAAGTAGTTCCGTACCCAACCAATTCAGCAACTATATTTGCACCTCTTTTTTTAGCGTGTTCTAGTTCTTCAAGAATAATCATCCAACAACCTTCTGCCAGAACAAATCCTTCGCGATCTCGGTTGAAGGGACGAGATCCACGGGAAGGATCATCGTTATAGTTTATTGGGTTGACTTTCATTCTTTCAAAACCTTGCATCATGGCGGGAGTAACACAAGACTCCACTCCACCACTAACAAACCAATCTTCCTGGCCATGACGAATAGTGTTGAATGCATAACCTAGAGCATCAGTAGAGCTCGTACAACCGTTGGAAATCACATGACTTCGCCCTTGAAAACCAAAACGCATAGAAATTTCACTGGAAAGCATCCCCACCAGGGAATTTGAAATCGCATAAGGGCTGATTTTGTTTTTATGTTGTGAAAAATATATTTCGAATTGTTTTTCAGAAAAGTCGAACCCAGAACCTCCGGTCCCAACAAGGACACCTAAAGATTCAAAATCCTCCTCAGAAAAGGAACCAAGATCAATACCTGCACTTGCAAGGGCTTCCTGGGTTGCTGCAACGGCAAGCGGCACCGTACGTGGTAATTTTTTTAAGTCGGCGGAAGAATAATAAAGAGAAGGGTCGAAGTTGGTTACCTCACCGGCAATCTGACAAGCCAAGTTTACAGGATCAAAACTTGTAATGCGGTCAATACCACTTATTCCCTTGCAAGTATTTTCCCAGAATTCTCTTTGCCCTATCCCGTTTGGGCTTACAGCACCCAAACCAGTTACTACAACTCTACGAAGCATATATTTGAATCAGCTTTCTGTTTAAACTTGATTTTACAAGTTATGTTAACATAGCAGGGCTAAATTGAACAAGGTTACACCTTAAGAAGGAAAAAATCATACCCGCGGTAATTCGCCGCCAAGCTATTAACCAACTTGCTTTCACTTAAACATAAAACAGGCCAGATGTTTGTTTCGGGGTTCGAGGGAACCAGTCTCAACTCCCAAACAGAAAAGCTGATTTCTGAACAAGGTATTGGCGGATTGATTTTGTTTGAACGCAATTTCGAGAACCCTAAACAACTGAAAACTCTAATTGAAGATTTGCAATCCCTTACTGCACCAAATTCTCCTCCCTTATTTATATCAGTAGATCAAGAGGGTGGTCGAGTAACGCGATTGAAAAAAAACTTTACACAATTTCCCCCCATGTCCTGCCTAGGAAAAGCAGGTTCTGATGATTTAGCCTACCGTTTTGGCATGGCCATGGGAAAAGAAATGCGAGCCGTGGGAATAAATATGGATTACGCCCCTGTATTGGATGTCCATTCAAATCCCGAGAATCCTATCATTGGCGAACGTGCTATAAGCTCTGATCCTGATGTGGTGGCTCGATTGGGTTGCAAGATAATTCAAGGTTTTCAAGATGCTGGTACTGTCCCAGTTGGAAAGCATTTTCCAGGGCATGGAGACACGTCCCAAGATTCACATTTGATTTTGCCACGGGTAGAGCGAAACAAAGAATCATTAGAGCAAATTGAACTAGTTCCTTTTTCCAAAGCTTTCCAAAAAGGACTGGACGTAATAATGACCGCACATGTGGTTTACCCGGCATTGGATAAAAATTCCGCTGCTACGTTTTCAAAACCTATTTTAAGGGATTTACTTAGAAAGAAAATGCATTTTGAAGGATTGGTCATGTCAGATGATTTGGAAATGCAGGCAGTGACACAAACTCCGGATGAGATACCTGCTTTGGGTATAAATGCTGGTATTGATTTGTTCCTTATTTGTCACGATCTCTCAAAAGTCACCAAGCTACAAGACACCTTGATCAATGAAATAGAAACAGGGAAAATACCCTATGACAATATAAATCAGTCTCTTAATAGAATAATGAAAGCCAAGCAAAAACTTACCGGCTTTATGAAAAATGCAATGAATCTTGAGCAGATCCTTGAAGAAAATAAGAAACTTGCTAAAGAAATGCGTACCCACCTAGTTTAATGAATAAAGCAGCTGAAAAGATTCTTGATTGGAACTGACTTTGGAAAATAGTTAATTTACTTTTCTCCTAAAGTAACGGGGTCCTGCATTTTTAATTTATACAAATTGTAATAAAGATTTTTGTTATTCATTAATTCTTCGTGTTGACCCGTTTCGACGATCCTACCCTTTTCCAAAACAATAATCTGGTCAGCTTTATGAATTGTGCTAAGGCGATGAGCCACAATAAAAGTGGTCCGACCTTCCATCAACTTCTCCACCGCTTCCTGAATTAAAGCCTCTGAACAATTGTCTAAAGAAGATGTGGCTTCATCCAGCACCAAAATTTTCGGGTTCTTTAAGATTGCTCTTGCTATAGCAATCCTTTGCCTCTCCCCCCCTGAAAGCTTGGCTCCTTTTTCTCCCACTATGGTTTCATAGCCATTTTCAAGGTCCACAATGAAGTCGTGAGCATTGGCTTTTTTCGCAGCATCCTCAAGTTCTTGATCCGTTGCATCTAATTTTCCATACAGGATATTTTCTTTCACTGTTCCACCAAACAACAACGTCTCTTGAGGAACCAATGCAATCTGACTGAGAAAGCTTTTCCTGTCTAAACTTCGAATGTCATGTTCATCCAGTCGAATGCTGCCTTGGCTGGCATCGAAAAACCTATGTAATAGTTTTATGACGGTCGATTTCCCCGCTCCACTAGGCCCCACCAACGCGACAGTTTGCCCCGGTCGAACATCAAAGTTTATATTGTGCAAGATTTCTAATTCTTGACGATAACCAAATGAGACATTTTCAAATTGAATACGGCCCGTAATATTTTCCAAAAATATTGGGTTTTCAGGGTTATCAATAGCAGGAGCAGTATCCAGGATTTCATAAACCCTTCTAATCGCTCCAGATGCTTCCTGAATTTGCGTATAAAGACGGACAAAAGTTCCGATTGGGCCTGCAACAATCAAAGCGTATAGAAAAAATGCGGCGAGTTCTCCTGGTGTCGTTACACCCGACATTACTTGATAACCTCCATACCAGATCAAAACCGCAGACACCATAAAAGTAAGGCCAAGAATGAAAGGACCGAAAAAGGATGAAATCTTAAGCTTGTCTACCGCCCTTTCAAATGCAGTTTCAATTTCTTTCTTGAATCTTTCGCGCTCATAATTTTCTCGGGTAAAAGATTTTACAATCTTGATCGAAGAAGCAACTTCTTCCAAAACCACAACAGCTTGAGCAATCTGATCTTGTAATTTTTCAGAAAAAAGCCTCAAACGTTTCCCAAATACTCTGGCAAAAATCATCAACGGAGGTAGAATCAATAGTATGAGTCCGGTCAACTTCCAGTTCAGATATAAAATGATTGCCATGGCTCCAATAAGTGTGATGCTTTGTCGCAACAAAGCTACTGGAATGGAGACCAAGGCGTTCTGAATAACCGAGATATCATTATTCATTCGTGAAAGAATTTCGCCTACACGGCGTTCTTGAAAAAATCTCAGAGATAAAGATTGGATGTGAGAAAAAAATTCAATACGAAAATCTGTCGTCATTCTGTGACCGACAAATCCAAAAACATAGTTATGAGTTACCGCAAAGACTGCCTGCAATATAATGATAAAAAATAAATCCCACGCAAGTCCGTCGAGAATCTGGCTATCTTTAAGAATCACTACTGCATTGATCATATTACGGACGATCAAAGGCAATACCAGATTGACCAAAGAAGTTAGGGTTAAGCAAATGAACGCAAAAACCAGACTTTTGGTATAGGGTCTGGCATATTTTAAAATTTTTCGAAATTCTTTCATACACAAAGGGTAGCAGTTTTTTTATTTCGACGGCCTTTAGCCAATGGCTTGCATAAATCGTTTGGTAATTTCTTCAGGAGTATGGGTTACCCGTCCAGTAGAGGGTTCAAAACAAGGTTTAACCTTGATGAGTAGAAAATTTGGTCCGGGCAATTCTTTTAGTTTTAGAAATGCTACTTTTATTTCATCTTTTTTTTCAACTCTAATAGTATTTTTATAACCCGAACTTTTCGCAATTGCTTCCAACTGCACCTTACTTGAGAGTGATCTCTGACTTCCCGTTGACTCATATACCTCATTATCAATAACTACATGGATCAGGTTTTTGGGTGCTTCCGCAGCAATCATGGCCAACGTACCTAAGGCCATCAGTACATTTCCATCACCATCAATAATGATTACTTTCTTTTCAGGTTTGCATATGGAAACCCCCAAACCAATGGAAGAGGCTAATCCCATCGATCCAATCATATAAAAATTGGCTTCACGATCCTTAAGGGCAAACGATTCACGGCAAATAAAGCCGTTGGCATGAACCACTGGTTCATCATCTTTTATAAGTGGTAACAACTCCTGAAATGCTTCAGTGCCTTTCATCAAACAACCCTTTTTCAACGATCAATGTGTAGGGCAATTTCTCTTCATAAATTTTCTTTTTTGCCTTTTTAAGAACCTCTTCACAATTTTCTTTATTGAGCAGAGAATATTCCATCCTAGCTGTTTGCAGAAGTTTCTTATCGATGTCACCCATAATAATATGTTCGGGGGCATCTTTCCCATCTTTTCCACGCCAACTCATAATCACCAGAATGGGAATATTGTAAATTAAATTTAGCGAGGTGAAGGCATTGAGGCTATAACCTAACCCCGAATTCTGCATAAGTAGAACAGGCATTGTTCCTGCAAGGTAGGCACCTGTGCATAACCCCACA
The DNA here is from genome assembly GCA_022450865.1 of Nitrospinales bacterium. GTDB lineage: Bacteria > Nitrospinota > Nitrospinia > Nitrospinales > VA-1 > UBA8687. The sequence continues at coordinate 13,078 of JAKUOQ010000035.1, forward strand.
GCTGCATCTTCGCGTACCGCAGGAATATACCGGGCTTCTTTCTGCCCCTCCAGTTCATAAATCAATCCAGATAATAAAGAGCAGGGCACTCCAGTAAAAAATTTATAGCCCTCGTGAATTAAGCACTTAATAAATGACTGGGATGTTAGGGAAAACATATTCAAACTTTTACCAATTTTGGATATTTCGCTCGCCACCATACTCACCCTGGAGCTTGTGAATGAGCTTGATATATTCTTTGATTGATTCTTCACCCCTGAATTCCACACCAATTTCTTTGGCAGCCTCATTTGACATTGGAACTCCTTCATCTCCCATAACACCTTCACACTCACCAAATGAATCAATGGTATCGGCAATCATCTTCCCTAAGGTCAGATTATGTATATGACCATCAATAAGGTGATAAATTTTCCCCGCTGCCTCTGCATTGCCTAGCACACATTGAATGCCTTGAACTACAGAATCGACCGAAACATATTTTGTGCTTCCTTTTAGATCAACATTGTAATTCGTGGCCAGATAGTCAATTGTCTGAAACCATTCCGATTTATCAATTTGAGGACGCACACCATAAATTGTAACAGGACGCAAAATGGTGATATCGAATGCTCGACTTTTTTGGAATTGAAAACAAAATCCTTCGATCGAATTTTTAATAGAACCATATAAACTACCTGGACGCACAGGATGATTTTCGTCCATAGGATTTTCTTTATTCACGGTAGGAAGTACTTCTCCAAAAATAGTACAGGAGCTCAAGAAGATCACCTGTTTTACCTTTGCTTTACGCGCTTCTTCCAATAAATCAAAAGTGCCATCTACATTAACATTTATTAATTCATCCACTGTTTGGACAGGTCCTGGGAAATGGGCAAGATGCACAAGAACTTCCACATCCTGAACCAGTTTACCAAGCGACTCCTTATCTTCGAGCCCGCCAATGATGTAATCAATATCTTCAAAAGTTTTCAAATGTTCAACGACACTACCTTCACGAATTAAAGCTTTAATGTTGTAAGTGGCGCTTTTAGAATTATCTTCCAAAAGTTTTTTAATAAAATGGGACCCCACCATTCCAGTAATACCGGTGAGCGCAATATTCATTTGTTCCTCCAAATCCTTACGGATTTATTTTTATAAATTAAGGTTGTCATGCAGAATTTTTTATTATGATTACCCATAAAAATGATGTCAACTCTTTTCACAGTTTTTATCAACTTAAATATCAACTCTTTTTTAAAACAATTTTTGAAAAGTCTGCAAGATCTGAAAACAAAACGGATATATCTCGGAGTAAGCACAACCTATTTCTGCACAGGGAAGAGTCATCCCCCATAACCATCACGTT
>JAKUOQ010000036.1 GCA_022450865.1 Nitrospinales bacterium
TTGAAGGTGCTGAACTCAAAAGTTTGGATCTTTCAGGATTAGACTTAAGCAAAGCAAATCTTATTTCTGCTAATCTGGTTAGTGCAAATTTAAAAGAAGTTTCTTTAGTGGGAGCTAATTTGTTTTCAGCGAAAGCGATGCGTACGGATTTTTCTGGAGCTAATCTTTCTGGGGCAAATTTTCTTAAAGCAAATTTGACTCGAGCCAATCTCAAAGAATCGAATCTCAATGATGCTGACTTAACGGGTGCTAATCTTGCTGAAACCAATTTGGAAAATGCCGATTTGATCCGGGCTAAACTTGTAGAAGCCAATCTTTTGGGCGCCAATCTTATTGGAGCTGATTTTAGTGAAGCGAAACTCACCGGGAGATATCAGCGAGAGGGTTATTTTAGCCGAGGGGCCAATCTTTCTAAGGGAAAGCTTGTGGGAGCAAATATGCGGGGTGCAGATATTTCTGGGACTGAAATGATGGAAACAGATTGTACAGATGTTAATTTCACGAATGCAAATTTGAGCGAAGCAAATTTTAAGCATGCCCTTTTGAAATCCGTCTGCTTTGTAAATGCGAAAATGGGAGATGTAGATTTCAGGAGCGCGCGATTTATTGACTGTGATTTTTCGGGTGCCGAACTAATTGAAGCTAAGTTCAACGGGGTAGATTTGAGTTCAGTCAAAAATATTTCTGCAAAAGAACTTCAGTCAGCCTTCCTTGATAGTGAAACAAAGGTTCCTGATTATATTAAGGTTCATTGGAAATCTGAAGATACCTATGAATGTGAGCTTGTTTAATAACCTCAGATTTTGAGGATATTATTTTATTAAGTTTTAGAGTGGATAACTATGAGCGAATCAGCTAAAGCAAAATATTGTATCGGTCAATTAATACAGCATAAACTTTTTGATTATCGCGGTATTATTCTTGGCGTTGATTTGGAGTTTAAATCTACAGATGAGTGGTATGAAATGGTGGCAAAGAGCAGACCCCCGAAAAACGAGCCCTGGTACCATGTTTTGGTCCATCAAAAGGGACATCAAACCTATGTTGCAGAACAGAACTTGCAGATAGATCCTGCTATTCAAAATTAGGGGGAACTATGATTAAGACTGTAAGGGAGTTCAGGATGTGGCGCGCGCAATTTTGTTATTCTTCGAAGGGCAAAAAAGCCATGGATAAAATGAAAAGTCTCCGCCAGGGTAGAAATGAATTCCCCTATGGAAATCTCGAAAGTTCAGTACTTCAAGCCTGTTTTCAAGCCACAAAATATGAGCCTGAAAAGCATTCTATGGATTCCCGCCGTAGAATAGCAGGGATGCAGTTCTCAGTTTCCAGTATTAGTAAAAATGGAAAACGAAAACCCAGTCATGTGGCACGAAACAGTATGATTTTGTATCTCACCACCTTTTTTAGGTTTTATACTTCAGATGAATCTACCTACGAATTTGTGGGTAAAAAAGTGCCTTCTTTTGGGGAAGATCAACCCGATGTCGTTGCGGACTTTGTGAATGCTGTATTTAAAAACGAAAATTTTGATGATGGCTCTATAAAAAGGCTCACTCGACGATTAAGTAATGAGGGGATTCGTCTTGCCCATTGGAAGTATCTCCAGTAGTTTTATCAGCCATGGAATTGGATAAATTTTATCGCGTTATTCGATTTTTTGGTATCGGCATGATTTTTCTTTCCTTTAGTTGGGCGATATTTAAAAGCTCCATTCCTTCAGAAAGACGACCTTCGTTTGCTAAAGCTGTTGGCCTATATACGGAAGGCAAGTTCCAGGAATCACTTGAATATTATGATATTGCAGTATCAGAGTACCCAGAATTTATCCATGCTAAAAGAGGGAGGGCGAGAAGTCTCATGCAGTTAGGTAGAGACCAACAAGCTCTTGAAGCTTTTGATGAAGTCTTAATGCTAGATCCAGATTCGGCGGTATCGTTTGCCAATCGAGCCATCTTGGAAGACCGCATGGGTCTTTATGCAAAAGCGATAGAGGATTATGAAAGAGCCATAAAAATGGACCCTAAATTAGGGGAGGGGCTGGATTGGTTTACCCGATTTTTGCAAAATAGAAAAGATAAATCAAAAACACTACCTGAACGTGTTGAAACACTGAAAGCTTTAATGAAGAAAAAAATCCAAGCAAGGTCACGGCCTTAAAGAGCTTTTAAATGTAGTAAAAAGCTCATTTTGTTAATTCGAGGGATTTGACAAATTTGCTCTACGTCAAGTGCCTAGATCCAATCTTCTATGTCGAACTGAGCTCTACATTCCGGGCTTTGCATATCCATAAATAAATCTGCTTCGTCAAAATTGAGATTAAAGTCTGCGATGGTTTCACACTGCAAGCCAGCGTTTTCAATTTTATTGCGGTATTCCACCATTTCTGCATCATTTCCAAATTCTAAAACAACGGTAAAACCTGTTGAAGCTCCAAACTTTATTAATTTTCTTTCGGTATTCATTATTTATCCAAGGAAAAACTTTTTTTATAAATTTATAATTGTGCAGACCTGATCATACTCTTTATAATTACTATGGAACATTAAATAGTCCATTAGGAGAAAAAATGATAAACGCTCAAATCAGAATGGGAGACGCTATCAAGTGAAACTGTTTCGCGCATTTTCTTTGATAGATTCCTCCAGGCTTTTATCGGGGCAGAATCCGGATAATTATGTGAAAGTAAATTGGGTCTGCTATTTGAGAGACGAGCCCTTGCTCCCTTTCGATAGTTTAATCGAGGATTATCATAACTTGCCTGAAACTAGTAGAGCAAAATTATGGATAGAGCGACGTGCAAACTATCTTTTATCACAACCTGAAGTGGACGAACTTAAAGAATACCTTGAAAAGCAGTATTCTTTTTCAATTGAGGTGCAGCAAGTTTCTTTACCAATTCCCGAAAAAAAACTAATTGAATTCAATGAACAGGATATCACGGGAACAATTATTTTACGCGATCGCGATGAACCTTTTCCGCTAAGCATTAATATCATTGGTATGGTGTCCAGTTATCGAGATCTTATAAATGTTCGTACTGTTGAAGAATTGTTAGGAGAAATTGATCGAAGAAATGATATGCAATATTAAGAACTATGCTTGCTTTCTACAGCATGACATTCAAATTCGTTTGGCGATTTCCATTCAACTTTAAGATAACTTGGCAAGAGAGTATTTTTATCAATTAGAGCAGATTCGATCTGGTCTTTTGTTAACCCGATTGTATATCTGAGATTAGCCCCTTTTAAATCGGCTCCCTTGAAATTGGAGTTTTTTAACACTCCTCTGCTTAAGTTTGCTACTTGCAGGCCTGCGCCTGCAAAGTCGGCTCCTTCCATTCTTGCTCCTGAAAGATCAGCGCCCTCAAGTTTCGCACCACAAAATATCGACTCTTGCATTTGTGATTGTGATCCTTTGATATTTTGCAAATTTGCTCCACTAAAATTAGAGTTCTTCATCCAAGTTTTAAACATGGAGCATTGGCGGAAATTAGATTTAGTAAGATCAGCATTACTTAAATTTGCGTATCTCAAGTCGGCTGAACGTGCATAAAGTCCACGCATATTAGCGCGATTTAAATTGGCTTTATTCAAGTCAGCGGAGTTTAGATTGGCATCTTCTAAATTTGCTTCAGTAAGATTTGCCTTGTGAAGTTCTGCATCACCCAGAAAAATTTTTTTCAAATTGGCGCCACTTAAATCTGCGCCTCCTAAAAGCGCACCTTTCAGTTCAGCACCGGCAAGATTTGCTCCCTTCAGATCCGCATTCTGGAGGTATTTTTTGGAGGCCTCCAGTTTTTCTTTAAGTGATTGTGAATTTTCAACCATTACATTTTTTTGAGTTGGTAAAACCGAAATATAAGGGCTAATGTAAATATGCAGGCTGCAGTAACTGCTATCGAGAACCCTGGTACCATCAATGCGAGAGAGACGGGCGTGGTTTCTAATAACCACAATAATAGTTTTTGTATTCCAATCCAGGACTCCGGGTTCATCAACCACTGGTGAATAGCGGTGTTTTCAAATATAAAGTTAAAAACAGTTAGCATCGGATATTCATTCCACACACCGCTTTGTAGCCATATAAAAGACTGGTAACTTAATAAACCCATTCCGGCAATAAGAATCATGCCACCAAGTATTCCAATGGATAACGTGATGCCAGCGAAAAAGAAATCTACGGGGGAGAGTTTGGAGGTTGCGGATCGAATTTCTTTCCAGACTTGTAGCAGACTTTTTTGCAGTAGGGTTTTAAATGCTTGAATGAGATCAATAGCAAAATATTGGACTGCCTTCATAAACTCAAATAAACGGTTCATCCATTCTTCGGGATTGAATCGGGACTCCTGAAAATTTTCTGTGTTCATGGCTGCCTCCTGGTTTTTTCTCCTCTTGATGATGGATCAAATGAGAAGGACTGAGAAGTTTGTGAACTGGATTTCATTTTATCGTGCTTTTAAAGATTAATCAATCGAACCTAGGTGCTTGTTTGGCAGGGATTTGAGGGATGTGCTAATTTATTTGATTTAATGGCCATATATGTGATTTTAATATGGAGTAACACCCTCATTTAAAAAGATTAGATAGAAAGCTTTATTATGTTAAAAGTTTTAATTATAGGGGCAGGGGCAGTAGGGCTCGGATTAGCTAGTTTTCTTCTTAAATCGGGTTGTAGGATAAGCCTTGTAGGTAGAGAACCTACGGTTAGTGCCCTTGCAGGATATGGATTGTACAGGGTTGGAATTTTTGATGATTTTTATTCCCCACCCGAATCGTTTGCTGTATTTTCGACTCTTCAGGCTGTTCCTTCAGAGCAGTTTGATTTTGTTTTGGTCTGTGTAAAATCTTTTGACACCGAAATCCTCGGCCAACAAATTAAAAATTCCACTTTTCAAAAGTCAAGTTCAGCAAAATTTGTTTTGTGTCAAAATGGTTGGGGCAATGCAGAAATATTTTCCAAATTTGTGCCTCAAGAGAATATTTTTAGCGCCAGAATAATCACAGGGTTTACTTGTCCGGAAAGAAACAAGGTTGATGTTACTGTCCATGCCGAACCCCTCCATTTGGGTTCCCTTTATGGGGAAGATCTGGAAGGACTTATGCCTCTGGCACAGGCTTTTAGGGAGGGAGGAATACCCTCGGTTGTAACACAAGATATTTCAAAGGACCTATGGGCAAAAATGCTATACAACTGCCCTCTCAATGCCCTGGGGGCATTATTGGAGGTTTCTTATGGCCTACTCGGTGAAAATGAAAACACTAGAAAAATAATGGAAATAATAGTCAACGAGGTTTTCTCAGTTATGCATGCTATGGGATATGGAACGCATTGGAATAATTCAAAAAGCTATTTGGAGGATTTTTATGGAAAACTATTGCCCAGTACCTATGACCATGAGTCTTCCATGTTACAAGACCTGCGAGCAGGAAAGATGACTGAAATTGAAGCGATAAATGGAGTGATCGTGTTGGAAGGCGAAAAACGGAATATTTTGGTACCCGGCAATTCAATGATTAGAAATCTGTTGCAATTTTTACAAGGTAGATCAGGCAAATAGTTTTTTATTCTTCTGCATTGATAATTTCATGAAGCTGAATTGTGATGAAGTAAGTGTGGCTAGCGACGAATTTTTCGCAACTGATATTTTTGTACTGCGCGATTGTGTTCGTTGAGGGTTGCTGAAAATTTGTGACTACCATCCTGTTTTGAAACAAAATATAGATTAGAAGTATTAGCAGGATAAAGGGCAGCAATTATTGATTTTAGTCCTGGGTTTGCAATTGGACCTGGTGGCAGACCTTTATACAGGTAGGTATTATAAGGGGAATCGATTTTTAAGTCGCGTTTTCGTATGTTGCCATCAAACATATCTATTACATAGATTACGGTTGGATCTGTTTGTAGTAGCATATTTTTTTTTAATCGATTATGAAAAACAGATGAGATTTGTTTTCGTTCAGAATCTTTTCCTGTTTCCTTTTCAATCAGTGAAGCAAGTGTTATGATTTCGTGATAAGAAAACCCCATATCTCCAGCTCTCTTAAGAAATTCTTGTTTCAATGCACGTTCCTTAAAGGTTTCTACCATTTTATTTATAATTATGGCTTCAGTAGTGCGCTTTCCAAAATGATAGGTGTCAGGAAAAAGATAGCCTTCAAGAGAACCGGTTGGAACTCCCTCCAACAGCTGCACATTTTTTGCTTGCTGTAAAAAAATATTTTTATCTACGAGATCCCGTTTTTCCAATAAATTGGCTATTTCTGTGATGCGATATCCTTCTGGAATAGTGACAGAGTGTAAAACGGTTTTGCCAGATGTGATTCGTTGTAAGATTTCCGCAGGAGGCATAGAGGGTGAAATATAATATTCCCCAACCTTAATTAGTTTCTCCTTGTCTTGAATCAAGGCTATGGCTTGAAAAGCGTTGGCACTTCGGATAAGATTTTGGCCTAAAAGTTCCTGAGACACTTGTTTTAAGGTCATCCCAGATTTGACTTCAAAAACCTGGGATTGAGTGTTATCACTCATTGGGAGGGAAGCCTTGAAGAAAAGCAAACCTGCAACAATCAAAATAATTGCTAAAAAACCCCAACAACTTGAAATAAGTTTAGTACGCATTTAATTATATCAGTTGTTAACTACTTAATTGCGTGTTTCAATCGATCCAAAAATTGATCATTTTCTTCCTGTGTGCCTATGGTAACACGCAGGCAGTTTTTTAACATTGGATGAGTCCCCAGATTTCTTACTAAAATATCGTTTTCCAATAGACTCTTAAATACCTTTTCTCCATTATCGCAAGTTTGAAACAAAATAAAATTTGCATCTGAGGGAAAGGCGTTAATTGATTTTATTTTAGTAAATTCTTCTAGTAACCGAATTCGCTCGTCTTTAATCGAATCAATTTGTTTTTGCACCATGGAAAAATTTTTCAATAACTCTGCTGCGGCAATTTGTGATATTGAATTCGAATTATAGGGCAGGCGAACTTTATTGATTTCATTGGCTAGGATACTAGGAAATATTCCGTAGCCGACTCGCAGTCCTGCTAGGCCTATTTTGGATAAACTTCTCAATATAACGAGATTGTTATGTTTCTCCATTTGACTGAGGAAAGTTTGCCCTGAAAAATCATAGTAAGCTTCATCTAATACCACGATTCCTTCAAAGTTTTCGATAAGCTCTTGAATTTCGTTTTGGGAAAAACAATTTCCTGTTGGGTTGTTGGGGTAGCTTATGAAAACAATCCGGGTATGGCTTGCAATTAATTTTTCAAGAATAGATTTTGTTTCAAAATTCCATTTACTATTCAATGGAAAAGTTTGGATGTTAAGCCCCATCCCCTTGCCCATAATTGCGTACATGCCAAAGGTTGGTTCGGGAAAAGCTATTGTATCTCCTTCATCGCAAAAAACTTGCATTAAACACTGAATTAATTCATCAGATCCATTACCAATAACAATTTGTTTTGGGGATATTTGAATACGACTTGAAATGGCTTCTTTTAATATTTTGCAGTCCGGATCTGGATAGCGGTTTAATTCTAATTTTTCCAGACGCGTCTGGATTATTTTTTTTAGCTCAGGAGCAGGCGGGTAGGGGTTTTCGTTTGCGTGAAGCTTTATACCTTCTTCTACTGTTTCAACCTGATAGGCCTTAAGATTTTTAACTTTATTAGAGACCAAGTCCAAGAGATTGATTTGAGACATTATTATGAACCCAGTAGTTCTTTGATATCTTCTGATGTGGGCATGTATCGAGCAACGCGCGATTTTTCAGCCCGAACAATAGCAAGGATAGACTCCACTGTTTCTTCCACTTCAAAATTGGTAATGACATAGTCATGCTTTTTATAATCTTTGATCTCCTCTTTACCTGTCTTGAGACGTCCTTCAATATCCTCTTCAGTTTCTGTCCCTCTCTTCTTAAGTCGTTTCGTCATTTCTTCTATTGAAGGAGGAAGAATCATAATATAAATTCCCTCGAAATCCATATTACGAAGAGAGTTTACTCCCTGAATATCTAGTTCTAATAATATGTCAAAACCATTTTGGCGGTGTTTATCTAAAGCCTCAAAAGAAGTTCCATAATATTCCCTATGAACCTTCGCCCATTCCAAGAAATCATTATTATTTTTTTTTGATTCGAATTCCTCCTTTGATATGAAAAAGTAATCGACTCCTTGGGTTTCACCCTCACGAATTTTTCTTGTGGTGTGAGAGGTTGCTATTTTAAGGTTTGGAAGTCTTTGTTTTAATCTTTTGCACGTCGTGGTTTTCCCGGTACCCGACGGAGCAGAAATTATTATAGGTAGCCCTACTTTTTTCATTTACTATAAATCCTGTATTTGTTGAAACTTGCCGTTTCGTAAAAAATAATTTTATTCAATATTCAGTACCTGCTCTCTTATTTTCTCGAGCTCACTTTTTATCTCAATTACTCTGTTGGAAATTTTTATGTCGCTAGATTTTGAGCCGGTCGTGTTGACTTCTCTATTTATTTCCTGAGTAATAAATTCCAGTTTGCGACCAATGGGCTCATTTGTGTTCAAAAAATTTCTAAATTGATTTAAGTGACTTCTCAGGCGAGTTATTTCTTCGGTTATATCGCATCGATCAGCTAAAAGAGCGGTTTCTTGCGCAATACGTGTTTCATCGGGTTCCATGCCTTCATTTAGGCTTTTTATTCTCTCTTTGAGTTTATTCTGGTACTCCTTGACAACGTCCGGGTGCCACGATTCAATTTCTGCAGCGTGACTTTCTATGGCATCAATTCGTTGCTCTAGGTCTTTTTGAAGGTTTATACCCTCTTCTTTTCTCATTTTTTGGAGAGAGGCCAAGGCTTCTGTTGCTATATTAAGAATCAACTCATGATTGGCTGGATCAACAGCTAAAGGTTCAATTTTAACAATATCACGTATACCAATTACTGACTTTAGGTCAATTTTGCCTTCCAGCTTTAAGGAATCTCGAATTTGGTTTAAAGCCGTTACATATTGTGTGGCGAGTGGAAGGTTGGGTTTGACTTCCCACTCACCTGTATTTTCATTAGAATTACCTATGCTAATGGAAAGGTTGATAGATCCTCTAGAACAGTACGACTTTATCAGTTTTTTTAAGGGTTGCTCTAAATCCATATGAGCTTTGGGGAGGCGAGTATTGATTTCGATAAAGCGGTTATTTACCGATCTAACTTCCGCTAGATAGGTATAGTCATCCTTCTGACATTCGGCCCGGCCATACCCGGTCATACTGATGAGCATTAACTCTTAAGCCTTTTCGATAGTCAGTTTGTAATGACCTTGCTCTTCTATAAGAGAGATAATCTTGTGACCATCATTTTTAATGCTCTTAGGTACATTTTCGGATGGTTCTCCATCGTCTAGCAATACTTCGAGTATACTTCCCGAAGCCATTGTTTCCAGTTTGATTTTTGTTTTAACGTAATTGAATGGACATTTGACGCCAAGAAGGTCGATGCTTGTCAAAGTATTTGCAGATCCGGTAGTTTTTTCTTTTGGATCGTCACCTCCTACACGTATTCGGAGTGATTTGTCTGACTGCATTTTTTCCTGCACCGCTTTACATTCCTCAACTAACATTCCCGCTTCGGATATCCACCAGCCTGCGGTTTTTTCATCAGAGGCTTCCGGGTATTCCTCAAAGTTATCTATTAGTTTGGCATATTTTGCTGAAACTATTTCCATATCTATCACGAGAGATTGGAATTTTTTAAGACATTCCCAGTCATCGTTAAAGTCCATACCTTCTGTAACCAGAAGAGCGCGAGCTGAAGCTATAACACTCCTGCGAGCATGGTCTCCTGCATCTTTGATGGATTGTTTTTCTAGAGAAAGCTTACCCTGGAAATGAGCACGCTCCGCTTCTGTAATTCTATCGGTGATCATATCCGTTACTGCTCCAGCGCATTCACCTTGACCTCGATCTTCCAAACTAAACTTTTCAGTTGAGCCATAGTCAATATAGGACTCAGGAGATAACTCGATATCGGGTAGGTTCTTGAGTGGTTCAAGTAGTTCGCGGAAATGACCTTTACCCATCCGGTCAAAATATTCTCCAAAGGTTTCTTCCCCTTGCTTATTATTTTTATAATCGTTGATGGAGCTTTTCATCGCTTCAGGCGCATTTTTGGCTGGGATTTTAATAACTGAAGTTCCAAATACTACTTTGTCTTCTGATACCCTACCTCCAAGTAAGATTTCGTAATGGGGAGTCAAAATGCCATTTAATTTTTTAGCACCGCCATGAAATCCAATTGATGCAATATGGTGTTGACCGCAGGAATTGGGGCACCCACTTGCTTTAATGGTAATATGATCAAGATCCTTTGAGGGTTTAAATCCGTTTTCCATGTCTTTGTTCAAGCTATCAACCAACCCACGTGAAGCGGTGATGCCAAGGTTACAAGTTTCAGAGCCTGGGCAACAAGTGATATCACGAATCTCCTCTGTACCTGCTTTGTGAAGATTGATTTTCTTCAGCTCAGTAAATAGATTGCCAAAAGCATTTTCTTTAACCCAGGGAATCATGAGATTCTGGTTAACGGTGGCTACAAGTTTGCTGCCAGCAAAATTTTCAGCCATATTTGCTAAAGACTTAGCTTGGAGAATAGAAAAATCGCCAAGAATTAATTTGATTTGTACATTGTGAAACCCCTCTTGCTTTTGGGTTTCAATGTTTCGGTTTTTCCAAAGTTGAAACTCTGGATCGTCATCACAGTCTATCGGTTTATATTCTGATAGAAGTGGATCTTCTTCTTTATCTATTTTGATTGGAGCATATGTATTTTTTTCTAAAGCTGTAAATTCTTCATTATAGAGCTCTTTAATTTTTTCTAGTCCCAGTTTATCTAACACAAATTTGAAGCGAGCCTTATTACGATTTTTCTTATCGCCGTATTTGTCGAATACAGCTACTAGCGCTTCACACATTCTAAGCAGGTGATCCTCTGGAATAAAATCGGTTAAAGGTAAAGCCGCATGTGGGAACGAGCCGAGGCCCCCACCAATAAGTGCACGGAAACCACGTAGTTCTTTTCCATTTTCATTTCTGATAACCGCTTTCAAGCCGATGTCATGGATAGGGGCTAGCCCACAGCCGTTACAACCACCAAAGCTGATTTTAAATTTCCTTGGAAGGTTTTGTGTTAAATCCCTCCGTAAAAGATAGTTGGAAACCGCCAGTGCATAGGGCGTAACGTCGAAAACCTCCGTGGAACAGGTCCCTGCTTTGTGGCAGGCCGTAACATTTCTGACAGTATTACCACACGCTTCGCGCGTAGTAACTCCCGCTTTTGCAAGGTCTTCAAGTCCCTGCGGGACATCGTTTATTTTAACGTAATGTAATTGGATGTCCTGGCGGGTCGTGATGTGTAAAACCCCATGGGAATATTTTTCGGCAAAATCAGCCATGCACCGCATTTGTTCGCTGGTAATTTTGCCCGCAGGCAGTTTTGTGCGAACCATTTGTTCGCCATCCTGCCTTTGTCCATAGATTCCCTGTTGCAGACGGAATCTTTTAAAGTCGTCATCGCCAACTTCGCCACGATTCAGACGTTCGACTTCTGCTGCAAAGGTCTCGATTTCCCGTTTGACTTCTTCAGGGATATTTAACGTTTTTGCGTCCATTACTTTTGCCTCAATTCTATTCTATAGCTAACGGGGTTTTAGGCCTATTCAAAGAAGGAATTCAATCCTGGCAATTTCCTCGTATTACGTGCCCCATTTCTAGTATATTTATATAGGTATCCTCAATATTTCAGATCTTTAGATGTGAAGGGATATCAAGTTGTTTCTATTTTATAATAAAAACGCTCTAAAAAACAGTAGAATACCTAATTCTGGAGAATTATTTTCCTATTTTGTCGAGCTTAGAGTCCCGACTAATTATTTGTATTTAAATGAGTGTTAGAGGTTTCTGTGGCTGCTATCTTGCTTCTTCAAATCAATTTTGCCTTGTTTGCTACGATCTTTTTGTTTTGCCTTTTTAGAAGCTTTAATCTCAATATAATTCTTGTTGGCCTTACTTATTTACTACCCTTGGTCCCTTGGTGGTTGGGCAGTGCCCAGGTAGACCGTATTTTAATTGTTTCCTATTCCAATCTCATATTTGGAATCATTGAGATTGTCTTTTTTACGCTGACCGAAAGACAGGAGGATGTAAAGTTTAATAAGGCTTATTTGCAACAACTTTTTGGTCATGTTTTACCAATCATCGCTGCCCTGATCGGCATGTCATTTGTTTCGCGAACAACCTTAATCCCGGTAGAGACATGGGAATTATTTCTTATTGCTACCCTTTTTACTTTTGGGACGACTTTACGAATTTTAGCAATTTCCCAGCTTGGATTACTACGTTTTAAATTTAATATTGCTTTTCGCGAAAAGCAAACTCTTAAAACAGATCAACTGCATAGCTATATGCGTCACCCTACTTATACAGGCATGATGATTGTAATCCTTGCCTATGCAGTTACGACTCATTCCTGGTCTGCAGGAATAATCGGGATAATTTTTGCCCTCTTCGGGTTTCAATACCGCATTCATTTTGAAGAGCAGGCATTAAAAGAGCAGTTTGGGAAAGAGTATGAAGACTACCGTGCAAAAACTCCTATGTGGCTACCGTTTTTAAATTAGAAATCAATAAATATTTTTCAGAAGTTAATGCGGAAGCCTAGTTATTGGCTGAAATCGAGAGTAGGAAAGTAAAATGCTAGTGTGGTTAGTAATGCGATATATCCATAGCTTGCTAAATAAAATAGGGTGGGATTTATTTTCATGTCGCCCCATTTAGAACTGGGTGTCCGAATTATTTTTTGTACGCGAAAATAATTAGCGATGGAAACAAGGATGGCAAAAACGAAAGGTTTATATTGAAATATTGTCATCAGGCCTGCAGCAGGGATAGCCGTAAGCATCATAGCGGGAAGTTTGAGCCAACTGTTTCGAGTGACATCATCCAGAACATTTAAAGCTGCCATGTAGCAGACAAGATAATAAAGGCCGGTCAATATCACCCAAATTAAAAGTGAAATAAAAGTTGTTCCACCCGGGATGTCATCTAAACCTAAGATCATATGTTTTGATGGTTTGCCATTTCCACCTTTGCGTTTTTCAAAACGTCAATAGCAGATTTTAATATTAAGGCAGAAATACTAACACCAACAATCAAGTCGGGCCAGGGGGATTGAGTCCACGCCACACCCCAAGCTGCCAGGAGCACTCCTATGTTTGCCAGCACATCATTCCGTGAGCAGAGCCAGGCCGAACGCATATTAATATCGGAATTTCTGAAGCCTAATAAAAGAATCGCACAAATAAGATTTGCGGCGAGAGCGAGGAAGCCAATGACTCCCATTGTGGAAGCCTCTGGCACGACTGGATTAAATAATCTATAAACAGCACCTGTTAAAACACTGATTGAAAAGACAGCCATGATGATCCCTTTTATATATCCGGCGCGGCTTTGCCATATGGAATCCAGTCGAATGACATAAAGAGAAAAACCGAAAATTGCTGCATCACCAAGCATATCAAGCGCATCGGCCATCAACGCACTCGATTGCGCGAACCAGCCGTAAATTCCTTCAATAAAAAACATAGCTCCATTGATTAACAGAACCCAGACGAGGATGTTTCGTTTGCTGTCCTGAACTTTATTTAATTCGTTTTCCATGCTGGAGCAGCAATCAGTGGTGGTTAGACTTTTTGTTTTGAATCGATGCATGACAAGCGATAAAAGATACAATGCCCCTGCTAGAAGAATGACAGTTGGGCCGGGGGGTAGGTCGGGTTGATAAGATAATGCTAAACCGCCTGTTGTGAAAACCATTCCAAAAATAGTTGCAAGGACCATCATCAGGTTGAGCGATCGAACGTATAGCCCAGCAATGGCTGCGGGTAGAGTTAAAAGGGCGATGACCAGAATCAACCCGACAATCTGAATCAAAATTACAACCGTAAGAGCCACCAACGAAAGAAAAAGGAGGTAGAACCGTTCTACGGGAATGCCTCGAAGCCACGCAAACTCCTCATCAAAAGAGACGGCTATGAATTGTTTGTAAAAAAGAAAAACGATTACCAAAATGAGTACATCGAGCCCAGCTATCCAATAAAGATCTTCAGAAGCGATCATTAGAATAT
>JAKUOQ010000037.1 GCA_022450865.1 Nitrospinales bacterium
TATCGGATTATCAATATTCCGAGCTAGTCTTATATAAGAAAGAAGCTCTTGACGCAAGGAATTATTATTTAAAAATCCGTGGAGGTAAGTGCCTATAACGGTTCCACTTTTATTGGTGATTCCAAAATTCATTGGATTTTCATCCTCTATCCCTGAAAACAGTGATGGATAGTTAGATTTGAAATTAGTTCGGCCCATATGTATTTCATAACCGTCGCATTTAATACCTTCTTTAAAAAGCCTGCTTTTTACAGTTTTCAGTTCTATTTGACGTGTTAGTTTATCGCTCGCGAATGTCGTGTCCATGTCAAATAATCCTAATCCTGCACATTCGCTAATGCTACTTTCCAAGTTTTGGGGGTCGCGAATAATATTACCAAGCATTTGGAATCCTCCACAGATACCCAAAAGGAGAGAACCATCGTGGTGACATTTAAGGACCTTTTCTAATATTCTCTGCTCTTTTAAATAAATGAGGTCTTCAATAGTATTTTTACTGCCGGGAAGAATGATTAAATCTGGGTTATTCAATTGCGATGTGTGGTTTATATAGCTAAGTGAAACGGATGGATCATAGGCCAAAGGTGTTAGGTCGGTGAAGTTTGATATCCTTGGCGTCCAAATAACAGCGACATTTACAATCTCTTCAGCACCAGACTCTGTGGAGTGGGACCATTTTGGGATAGAGTCCTCTTCATCTACCACCAAGTTTTTTTCGTAGGGGACGACACCGAGAACTGGTTTTGGAACCAGTTCTTCAAATTGTTTTATGCCAGGAGCTAATAGATCGATATCACCCCTAAACTTATTAATGATAAATCCTTTTACGCGTTTTTTTTCCTGGAAGGTTAAAAGGTCATAGGTACCTTTCATCCATGCGAAGACACCACCGCGGTCAATATCTCCGACAATAATTACCGGGGAGTCGGAATGTTCTGCGATGAACATATTGACCAGATCCCATTTTTTTAAATTAATTTCTGCAGGACTTCCCGCGCCCTCTATAATAACGAGCTCGTATTTTTCCCTTAAACTTTGTAAGGCAGAAAGAACAACTTTTTTGTGTTTTTTATGGAGCGCATAATAGTTTTTAGCATTGCAAGATCCACTTGGCTTTCCCATCAGAATAACCTGCGAGCTATTATCTCCAGAAGGCTTCATTAGGATAGGATTCATTAGAACATCAGGACTAATACCGCATGCCTCCGCCTGGAATGCTTGAGCGCGTCCAATCTCATCTCCTTTTTCAGTCACAAAAGAATTGAGTGCCATGTTCTGGGCTTTAAAAGGAGCCACTTTAAAGCCAGATTTATAAAAATATCTGCAAATTGCCGCGGTTAAAATGCTTTTTCCCACCCCCGAGCCTGTTCCCTGAATCATTAAAGTTTTGGCTGTCATTTATTTATACAGATCTCTTGCGTTTTAAAAGCCAAACAAAAAAGGGCCCTCCTAGCATGGCGGTAATAATACCCACAGGAATTTCTGTTGGGGCCAAAAGGGTTCTGGCGAATGTGTCACAGATTACTAAAAAGCTAGCACCAAATAACATCGATGCTGGGATAAGTATTCTAAGGTCGGGTCCGACAAATAACCGAACAATATGGGGTACGATCAATCCAACAAAGCCGATGGGACCACAAGTAGCAACTACGGTTCCTGTGATGAGAGATGCGGTGACGAATCCAATTTTTTGTATTTTTTTAACATTTACGCCCCGACTGGAAGCAGAATGAACTCCTGTGCTAATAAGATTTAAATCCCTACTCACAAACAACAAGATAAATATTCCAAGAAACACAATCGGAAAAACGGTCAGAATTGTTTTGTAGTCAGTGATATCTAGTCCACCCATTAACCAGCGGATAATTGTGAAGGATTGGCTAAAGTCTGCCAAGTAATGAATAAACATGACTAGGGATGCGAAGAAAAAATTAGCTGTTACACCTGCTAAAAGTAGAACCCCTGTAGGAAACTCTCCGTGTCTAGTACGGACTAGGTTGAAAACCAGTAGAATGGCTCCAAGTGACCCCATGAATGAAAACAAAGAAATAATTGGGAAACCCAAGAGGCTAAAATTTAAATTCAGAGCAATGGCAATAACAGCCCCAAGTGCGGCACCACTTGAAACCCCTAAAGTGAATGGAGCAGCCAGGTCATTTCTTAATAAAGCCTGTAAAACAGCACCTGCTACTGATAAGGCAGCGCCTGTTATAGCCCCAAGAAGAATTCTAGGTAGCCTTACCTGAAACAAAATGCTGGAATCGATATTATTAGAATTGCTGAGAGTCGTTGAAAAGGCTCGAGTCAGACTGATATCGGTGGAACCGATTAGGGGAGTGATACAAAGAGTGATTAGTAAAAGCAGGAAAAATATTGAAAGGGTTGTTGTGTAGGACCTTATATTCATTTGAAAATCATCCTAACTATCGATCTTGGGGTGGATCAGGGTGTGACCGTTTTTGAAGTCGAGGTCTAGATCTATTCCATAGACTTGCTCGAGAATATCTTTTTTGAGCACTTGTGGCGGGGCGCCATCACTAACAACCTTTCCTTCGTTTATTAAGATAATTCTATTACAAAACCGGGAGGCAAGGTTTAAATCATGTATGGCCACAATTAGCGTCATTTTATGGTTTGTATTGAGATCCTTGAGGATATTCATGATTTCAATTTGATATTTTAAGTCCAACGCTGATGTAGGTTCATCGAGAAGCATCAATTCGGGTTTCTGAGCCAAGGCACTGGCAATCATCACACGCTGTTTTTCCCCCTCACTGATTTCATTAAAAAATCGTTCTGAAAACTCAGAAGTCATGGTTGTTTTCATGGCACTCTGGCTGATGGCGAAATCCTCGTGACTTTCAAAAGATAAAGCAGAAAGATGAGGGTGACGCCCCATCAAAACGACTTCAGAAACTTTAAAAGGAAAAACCATGGGGTGACTCTGGGCAATCCAGGAAACCGATTGAGCAAAAATCTTTTTGCTCATACGCCCAGTTTCGGAACCTTTGAACTTTATACAGCCTGAATCTGGTTTAAGAATGTCACCCATTATTTTTAATAGAGTTGATTTTCCTGAGCCATTAGGACCTATTAGCCCTATAAAATCGCTCTCCTGAATAAATAGCGATAACTCTTTTAAAATCGGCGTAGAGTCGTAGGCAAAAGAAATATTGTCTAACTCCATCTTTGCGGATGTCATGGTTTTACAGTTTCCTGAAAAGTTATTTTTTCTGTTTGCGAGTTCGATAAATCTGGATGTATTACTTGTACAAAGTTTTCTAAAATTTTTACAAGACGCGGTCCTGGGATCAAAATATAATCTGCACCAATAAAATATATCCTTT
Source organism: Nitrospinales bacterium (assembly GCA_022450865.1). Classification (GTDB taxonomy): domain Bacteria; phylum Nitrospinota; class Nitrospinia; order Nitrospinales; family VA-1; genus UBA8687. The sequence goes on from JAKUOQ010000037.1 coordinate 3,348, forward strand.
TATCTCTTACTGCCCGGATGGTGGGAAACCTGTTCCATTGTCCGACTCTATAATCAATTTCTTTTTGAGGTAAATCGGACTTTGGTCCTGCTTCTATAATGATCTCAGGTGATTGCTCAATAATAAACTCCTTCGATAGCTTGGGGTATTGGGCTTTTGAATTTTTTAAAATATTTTTTCCACCAGAAAGTACAAGTAATTCATTTAAAAATGTTCCGGGACCTACTGCATATAAATCGCGAGCAGGATTACTACTGTCACCGAGTAGTAATAACACTTTCTTTGGTAATCGTCCCGCAAGCCTTTGTTTAAAGGTATTGATTTTATCTTTTAACAAGAAAAGAAGTTTCTTGGCAGCTTCCTGGCAATTAAGTTCTTTTCCTAAACGATTTATCGATTCAAAAATATCCGAAATTGTCCTCACTTTAATTGAAAATGTTGGAATTCCCAGACTTTTAATATTTTTTTCCATCTTTGCACTGTCTGATTGGAGAATTATTAGATCAGGGGTAAGAGAAACTATTGTTTCTATGTCTGGATTTAGCACTCCCCCAATACTTGGGAGATGGCAAGCTTCTTCCGGATATATGCAGAAATCCGTTACGGCCACAATCCGATCTTGCAGCCCTAATTCGAAAAGTATCTCGGTAATAGATGGTGAGGTTGAAATTATTCTTTGGGGTTGATGCTCAAAAATACTGCTTGCCTCCAAAGATTGAAATAAACCTGAGATTAGAAAAGACAGGCAAAAAATTGAGACATGAAATTTTTTAATAAAAATTTGTTTCACTAGAGTATGTCTCTATGAATTGAAAAAAATGCAAACATCATTAAGGTTTTCTGCATTTAACTCATGTGTTTGTGAAGTTTCTTTGCTTTCAATCAAATGTCCTTTCTTTTTCATTTCTTCCAGAGCATAGTCGGCAAGAAAAGAGGGCACTACTTCATCATTTGAACCAAATATGCCAAGAATTTTTGTGGTTGATACACCTTTTGAATCCGTTGGGGGAAGTTCTGGAAGAAATCCACACACCGAAGCCACCTTGTAAATATTTTGTGATCCTAGAAGGGCATAGACCAGTGATGCGGCACCCCCTTGGGAAAATCCCCAAAGTGAAATTCGATTTAAAGATAAAGATTTAAAATGGTCTTGAGTTGCTTGAATCAATTGATTTGTAAAATCTAAGAATTCTTCGACCGATTTTGGTTGTCCAGGACCATCCTTCCACCAACTCCAGCGCCCTTCTTTCGCGTCTACTGGTCCTTCCGGGAAAATGAGAATGGTATTATCGAGTTTTAAGCGATTGCTTTGCACCAGCATATTCTCTGCCGTCGATTCGGCTCCATGGAAACCTATGAGTACGTTGAGAGGCTCTGTATTATCGGGTTCTCCTATAATAACTTTTTTATTATTCCATAATGCATTTTGATATTTAATTGTCATCGTCTCAGTTTATCTTCTACGATTTAAGGAGTTTTTCGGCAAGATCTTTTGCCTCTTTAGATGTTTTAATTTCACCAAGAACCTGAGCTCGTTGAATACTTTGAAGTACATTGCCTAATGATGGAGATGGTAAAATGTTAAATATCCTAATTAAATCATTACCATTTAGTAAAGCTTTTTCTCCTAAAACTGGAAGATAGCTCCCGAAATAGAATTCAAGAAGTTGTGTGCAAGGGTAGAGTTTTTCATTGTTTGGGAGTTCCAAGCCGTCAAGCATCGGAAGCGAGCAAGCCTTTAGAAGTAAACTGGCTACTAGTTGATCACCTCCTATTACGCATAAATCATACATAGATGAATTATTTAAGTTGCTTGATAATGAGTTTGAAAAAACGTGCAAATTTTGGATAGTTTTGCAAATATATACAATTTCGTTATTGCTAGCCTTTAAAGCTTTCAGGGTATTAAAAGCATTTGGGATGCCATAATTTTTTTTATTTATATTCTCTTTGGGTAAAGATTTATCTATTTCTTTTAATAAGACAGAAAATTTTAGTAATGCTTTTTCTGAAGCATTCAATGTCGGAGTGTGTCTGGGGAAATATAAACCAATATTTGAAATAATATTCTCCAACCTTTTGTAGGAGGTCAAAATCTCCTCCCAATCTGTAAAAAAATCGGGAAGTATGCAGGAGAGAAGTTTTGATTTTTGCATTAAATTGGTTAAGACTCCAGTATTATCAGATTCAAAAAAAGATAATAATTCCTGCCAGACCCTTTCACCTGCTGCTGTTGAAATATTTTTTCTGTATAAAGAAATTTCCTGTAGTGTTTCCTCGTCAATTGAAAAATTCATTTTTGCCGCAAAACGAAATGCGCGTAGCATTCTTAGTGGGTCAGTTTGGAAAATAGATTTTGAGGTAGCTCTGATGAGTGCTTTATTTAAATCTTTCTTTCCATTATGAAGATCAATTATTGTTTTTTTATTTGAGAGGTAATCAGAAAGTTCTTGTCCCATCGAATTTATAGTGAAATCTCTTTTTCCCAAATCCTCTTTGATTGTTGCGCCCTGCATATCGGTGAGGTCAAAATGCTTTTGCTGGGGAAGAATAATTCGAGTTGTGGAACGCCCCGGGGTTTTATCAAGGGAAATATGCCGGAAGTTTAGCGAATGCGCAAACTGGATACCCATTGCGGCTGCATTTGTACCGGTAAGGTCAATATCTGAAATATCTTTATGCATTATATGGTCGCGTAATGTGCCTCCTACAACGAAAAGTTTAACCTTTTGATTGGAGGCTAAATTAAGCAGTTCTGATAATATTGACCGAGTTTCTATGTCCATCATGATAAATTTAATAAGGAAAGTTTAAGGCGTATTGTACTGAAAAAACTATATAACGAGGGGAAATTTTATTAAGAAAACATTAAGGTTTATTCGAATATATAGTAATGATTCCGTGAGATAAAACTAGACTTCCCAGCCTGATGAAAGACGTACTTGTTTAGAGACAAAAATTTTACCATCACGCTTTACGAATTCGAGGTCAGCGTTGGTGAGTGAGCTTATAATTTGTTGGAGGTTTTCTGAAGGTTTGCTTTGAGGATCCTTGATAAGGAAGGGTACCATTTCATCGACAGAATCTCTGACCCGATCACTTTCAATAATGTAACCCAGATAGGTGGCTTTAACTCCAAGAAATTTTTTTACAAGTTTTAATAGGTTATCTCCTGTTAAAAGATCCTTTTTGCTGCGAACTCGATTAACAACCAAACCAGGTGTAAAGCCTTTCACAATAGTATTTAATTGTTCCAGATGGTCGGGGAAGTCCTTCTTAAATTGTTCTCTTAAGAGATCTGTTGTGTAGGTTTCAATATTGGCGTTGCCTGGATTGGAGTGGTCTACTAATTTTTGGATTTCAGGGTTTCCTTGAAATGCCAATGAGATTCTTCTGAATAAAACTGAGCGGATAAAACTAAACGTTTTCATTACAGAAGTTATTTCTGGTGTTGTGAGGACTACATTTTGTGTGCTGATGTTGAAGAAGTCGATTACGTTGAAATTAGTACCTGGCCCTAAATCCAGAAGTATCGTGTCCGCCTGTAAATTCTTTATAAAAGAAATGACTTTGTTGACTTTATCGGTGTCGATATTTGCGCTTCCGGGATTATCTCCAGCACCGCTTACAAATTTCAAATTGCTGATGCCTGTATCAATTAACAGAGATTGTGTGTTCGGAGAATTTTCATTAAAGAGATCTTGGAATCCGTGGACTGGGTTATTTATTGCAAGCATAGCGTGAAGATTAGATGCTCCGAAATCAGTGTCCATTAGAACAACTTTTTGACCGCTCAAAGCTATTCCAATCGCCAGATTTGTGCAAACGACACTTTTCCCTATGCCGCCCTTGCCGCCACCGACTGCGATAATGTTAACTTGTGATGTCATTTAATATAAAAATATAATCGAACGATCTCAAACGTCTAGTGGTTTTTTTGATCTTTCAAAAATATAAAGGATTCAAGTACTCCCATATATTTTTTGTTAACTGTCGAAGTTACCTTAGGTGACTTTGGTATGACGTTTTTTTCCTCTACAAAAGGAGAGTCACTTACTGATTGAATATTGGACTTAGGTCTGGGAGATGTGTCTTCATTCTCTCCATGATTAAACCGTTTATCCAGTTCCTGTAAATATTTTAGACGATTTATCTGAGTTTCAGTTTCTCGTCCTGACTTGTCACCACTGGAATAGTTTATTCTAAGTTCTGGGTCATTAATAGGTTCATTTATTTTTGGCGCTTCCGGTTCTTTAAAATTATCTTTTGTAAGGGTTGTACCATCGTCAATACTTGTATTGTTCAGATCTTTAGCTGAAGAAGTGGTTTCTTGGGTACTTTCTAATTGTTCAGTTAATCTATTGATCGTTGATTCGTGCGTTGAGCCTTCTTTAAAAGTACCCTGACTATCAAAATCAAACCTTTTGAACTCGGTCACATCTTTATTTAAATTTGGCTTTGCCAATTTGGGATCAATGGATTCCAGTTTGAACTCTTCCTCATCATTTCCCATAACTTTTTGGATATCCAAGTGAATGTCATCGTATTCTTCCTTATCCATTTCCTCCATCAATTCTTCCATGTTACGTTCGCGTTCTCGAGCAATGCTTCTTGCTTTGTATAAACCGAGGGGGATAAGGGTTAGCATGGCAAAAGCTATTCCCATATAGGTTGGGTTGTCCTGAAGCTCGAGAAAATAAGGTTTAATTAGTTTGAAAGCTGCGGTTTCTTCCAGGCCTAGTATAGAGTCCAGTTGGAACCAGATTTCCTTGAATAATTCAAGAGCTACTTGCAGGTATTGTTCAATCATATTTAATTTGCAGTTAATTTGAACTAGCAGAGTGTGTGAGGTGTTGACCCGTCAACGCATCCTTAGCATAAATGAGGTCAACCGTTTTTCACAGTACGGTTCTGATATAACCTGAAAAACCTTTTGTCGTTCAAATAAAAGAAATGTGTCCATTTACTTTTTTATTTTGCTACTAATCGTAACATAATACTCTAGAAAAGCAGTAAATTTACATAGTGAAAAGAAGCCAGAGTGTTATAATTAAATCAATTAGTTAAGGTTAAAGAGTGCCAATGGAAAACCTAAGCGTAACCATTATCACCAAAAATGAAGAAAAAAATATTGGCCGTTGTCTCGCAAGTCTGAAATGGGCCGATGAAATTGTAGTAGTAGATACAAACAGCACCGACCGGACTGTAGAAATTTGTCGGCAGCATACCGAGCAGGTTTTCAGTGAAAGTTGGCATGGATATGGGAAGCAGAAGAATATTTGTGCGATGCATGCCAAAAATCGTTGGATATTAAATATAGATGCTGATGAGGTGGTGACCTCCACATCGGCTGAGGAGATCCAAAAAGTTCTTAAAGAAGGACCACAACATTCGGCCTATCAGTTTCCAAGAAAAAATTACTTCGGCGACCGATGGGTTCGATTTGGCGGTTGGTATCCAGACCAAATATTACGATTGTATAACAAAGAAAAGGTTTCATTTAGTGAATCCCAGGTGCACGAAAGGCTGATCCCGGGTGAAAATGCGGGCTCCCTAAAAAATGCTTTGATGCATTATTCGTATTGCAACCGTGAGGACTATATTCAGCGTCAGGACCGCTACTCCACGCTATATGCGCAAGAAAAAAGGGCGATAGGATTCCGCGCGAACTGGACGCATATCTACTTACGCCCACCCTTTAATTTCTTTAAAAATTTTGTTTTAAAACAAGGATTTAGAGACGGATCCCTAGGTTTTTTCTTAGCCAAGAGCTCGGCGATTTATACCTACCAGAAATACGCTAAGACCAAACCTAAATAACTTCTCCTATTTTAAAGGGCAGATAATTTAAAGCTGCGTTTATTGGTGATCATCCATCTATGAAATGGTTTTTCGGTTGCCGTTATATGTGTTAAAGTGTTGCCAGTTTAAGATTTTACCTCGTGACAACCCCGCTAATTTTACGCGGTAACCTGATTTTTCCCCAGTAAGAATTGAACCAAGAGGCGTTCGGTTTGACCAAAACTCAATTATTGGTATTGATGACTCCGGTTATCTTGTTTTCTTTAACCGTTCACGAATATTCGCATGGGAGAATGGCGCTCCTTTTGGGGGACAATACTGCGCAACGGTTGGGTCGTTTATCGTTTAATCCCATCCGTCACCTTGATATTACCGGAGTTCTATTTTTTTATTTTGTTGGTTTTGGCTGGGCCAAACCGGTTCCGGTGGATTGGAGAAACTTTCAGAATCCTCAACGAGATATGATGTATGTGGCAATTGCCGGTCCTCTCTCAAATATCGCTTTGGCGGTGTTTTGCAGTTTTTTTATTCGTCTGATTTCGCCTGAGTTTTCTTATTTGTTTGTTATTTTAGCTTATGGTATATGGATCAATGTCGCCCTAGCGGTCTTTAATATGCTGCCGATTTATCCTCTGGATGGGTCAAGTGTTCTGAAAGGAATGGTTCCTGAAAGCGTTGCTGAAAGGTTAACAAGTGTGGACAAGTTTGGGGCAATTCTGATTTTAGGTGTCTTTCTGCTGGACCAATTTGCCAACACAGGTATTCTCGGAACCATATTATTATATCCCATTAACTATTCGGTATTGTTTCTGAGTCAGGAAACGTTCCCAATGATCATTGAAGTATTGAAAGCGAGTTTCGCTAGATAATTTATAGCCTATGAAACGAATATTGAGCGGTATGCAGCCTTCTGGAAAACTTCACCTTGGCAACTATTTTGGTGCGCTTAAAAACTGGGTGGACCTACAGGACGATTTTGAATGTTTTTTCTTTATCGCCGACTGGCATGCATTATCTTCGCTTTACGAAGATCCTCGTCTTATCAAAAACTTTTCTTATGAAGTAGCGGTGGACTGGTTGAGTGCTGGACTTGATCCTGAAAAATGTACTCTATTCCTACAATCAAAAATTCCTGAACATGCCGAACTTCATTTAATATTATCTATGATGGTTCCTGTTCCCTGGTTGGAACGGAACCCGACATATAAAGAAAAGCAGGACGAAGTTAAAAAAGTTGATATGAGCACTTATGGGTTTCTTGGGTATCCGGTATTGCAGACAGCGGATATCGTTTTATATCGGGCAGACTTAGTTCCGGTCGGAATTGATCAGGCACCACATTTGGAATTATCGCGGGAAATTGTTCGAAGATTTCATCACCTTTATAAGAAGAATGTTTTTGTCGAACCAGACGCAAAAATATCTAGCATCCCTAAGCTAAATGGTCTGGATGGAAGGAAGATGAGTAAATCATACGACAATGCCATTTTTCTTTCCGACAATGAGAAAGAGGTTGCAAAAAAAGTGAAACAGATGCTGACCGATCCTGCCCGAGCTCGTAGAGACGACCCGGGTGATCCTGAAGTGTGTAACCTTTATCCTTTTCATAAAATTTATTCGCCTCAATCTATGCAGGATGAAGTGGCGGAAGGGTGCCGTTCTGCCAAAATAGGTTGTGGTGATTGTAAAAATATGCTCACAGAAACTATGCTCGGATCTATGAAACCTATCATGGAAAAGCGCAGTGAGATTACCAAAAAGCCAAAAGAAGTAGAAGAAATCATTGCCGAGGGTACAAGGAAGGCTCAGTTGGTGGCCACTTCTACTCTCGATAGGGTGAAACAAGCAATGAAAATAAAATAGAAGACTATGGAAATGAAAGACACACTCAATTTACCAGAAACAGATTTTCCTATGAAAGCTAGCCTTACTAAGGCCGAGCCAAAAATGCTTGAATGGTGGGCAAAGGAAAAAATCTACGAAGAAATTCGCGAATCATCCAAGGGAAAGGAGAAATTTGTTTTCCATGATGGTCCTCCTTATGCAAATGGTCATATCCATATGGGGCACGCCCTCAATAAGATTCTTAAAGATTTTATTGTAAAGATTATGGGTATGAAGGGCTACGATGCAGGTTTTATACCCGGTTGGGACTGTCACGGGTTGCCCATTGAGCATCAAGTGGGTAAGAAGCTCAAAGAAAAAAAGATGAGTCTTGAAAAGAGTGCTATTAGAAAACAATGTCGTTCTTATGCCCAGGACTTTGTTTCTATTCAACGCGATGAATTTAAAAGGTTGGGCATATTTGCAGATTGGGATAACCCATATCTAACAATGGACTATTCCTACGAGGCAACGATTGTTCGTGAGTTTGGAAAGTTTGTAGAAAAGGGGATGGTCTATAAAGGTTTGAAACCGGTTCATTGGTGTACATCTTGCCGAACTGCTCTTGCGGAAGCCGAAGTTGAACACGCTGATCACACTTCTCCATCCATCTATGTCAAGTTTGAAATTAAATCCGGCGTTCCCAATAGTATGGGTGATCTAGGCAAAGTGTACATGGTGATCTGGACGACGACTCCCTGGACTCTTCCGGCAAATCTGGCAATTAGTTTGCATCCAGAATTTCAGTATGTCGCAGTCGCCATCAATGATGAGGTTTTGATAGTGGCAGAAGAACGGTTGTCTTCATTGATATTGGAGTGGGATGTTAATGAGTATAAAGTTCTTGGAGTTTGTAAGGGCAAAGAATGGGAAACCGCGATATGCCAGCATCCTTTTATTAACCGTGATTCAAAAGTAATTTTAGGCGACCATGTTACGTTAGAGCAGGGTACTGGCTGTGTTCATACTGCACCGGGGCATGGCCAGGATGATTATATTGTAGGTCTTAAATATGGTTTGGAACCCTATAACCCAGTAGATGATGGGGGTGTTTTTCGTAATGATGTAGAACACTTTTCTGGAATGTTTGTTAGAAAAGCTAACCCGGAAATAATTGAGAAATTAAACCAGGACGGATTTCTTATTCATAAAGAAGATATAAAACATTCTTATCCACATTGTTGGCGTTGCCATCAGCCCGTAATTTTTCGTGCGACTAACCAGTGGTTCATTTCTATGGAGAAGGAAGATTTGCGAAAAAATGCTTTAGCAGGGATCGAGCGTACAAAATGGATTCCAGATTGGGGCATGGGCCGAATTTATAACATGATTGAAAATCGTCCGGACTGGTGTGTTTCACGGCAAAGGGCTTGGGGGGTTCCGATAACTCTATGCACTTGTATCGAATGCGGTGAACTGGTGGATACCAAAAACGTTTTTGAGCGCGCTGTGGAAGGGATAAAAAAACAAGGTGCGGAATTTTGGTTTGAAACTCCTATTGAAGATTTGATCTCAAAGGGAACCAAGTGTGAAAAATGTGGTAGCGAAAAATTTAAAAAAGAAAACGATATTTTAGATGTCTGGTTTGATTCCGGGGTCAGTCATGCAGCTGTTTTAGAAAATAATGCCAATGAAAGTTGGCCTGCAGATTTATACTTAGAAGGAAGCGATCAACATAGGGGGTGGTTCCATAGTTCTTTGCTTGAGTCTATTGGGACCAGAGGCAAGGAACCTTATAGAAGCGTACTTACCCATGGGTATGTGGTAGATGGTAAAGGAAAGAAAATGTCAAAGTCTGCTGGCAATGTGATTGCCCCGCAAAAAATTATCGATCAGTATGGAGCAGAAATTTTGCGTTTATGGGTCGCTTCAGAAAATTACCGGGAAGATATTCGCGTTTCCAATGAAATACTAAAACGATTAACCGAATCTTACAGAAAGATACGGAATACTTTCAGATATCTATTGGGGAATCTGCATGATTTTAACCCTACACATGATAAGGTGCCGCTAGATTCACTACCAG
>JAKUOQ010000038.1 GCA_022450865.1 Nitrospinales bacterium
ATTGTTTAGGTTTGCTTTCAAATTTTCTTATGGGTTTACTAATAGAGACCAAGGAAAGTTTTGGAAGAACCGGGTTTTTAGAAGCATGTAATATAGGCTCTCTTACTTTCAACAGTTTTCTTTTTGCCGGGCTAACTTGAGTTCTTTTTACCAATTCTATTTGAAACTTTTTATATTTTTTTTCTGGAAAAGTTGGTTTATTAAAAATTTCAACGGAATAAACCGATAAGAACACAAAATGAACACCTAAGGAAATAACAGCAGCATGGCTAATGTTGAATGGTGTTTTCAATATTTTAGAAATCATATTCATTACAAAGAATCTAAATAAATTAAGAATTAATTCGACCGCGACATAGCATCACTTTGGGACCTTCTTCACCAATTTCGGTCCAGGTAGCATAAACGCGCCCCCCGTTCCCTTTAACCAAATATGGATAGGCCACACTACCGCCATTAGATGGCAATGGAGAAGGATCTGAGGCATTTGTGTCGCCCTTAATCCGCACGAGCCATGCCTTTTCACGTCCCCAACCTCCAGACTGATTAGGATCCCGTCCCTGAAAAATTACCCAAGCTTCTTTTCCGATAACTACCATATCTGGATGATTAGCATCCAGGATTTGGCCGTGAATATCTTTTACTGAATTAAAAGATTTTCCATGATCGGATGAATAAGAAAGCTTGAGAGCAGCTTTGTCATCTTTTCCGGTATACCAAGAGATAAAAAGTTTTCCGTCGACGTATTTCATGCTCGACCCTGAATGCGCGCAACCGTTCACTTTCCAACCTGTCTTAGTTACCTTTACCGGATCAGTCCAAGTTTTACCTCCATCAAGAGAAGTGGCAACAACCATAATTCTCTCGTTGTCAGCGTACACATGGCGCCATGAAGCAAATATTTCTCCGTTTTCTCCAAAAGCCAATGCTGCACGGCAACAAGGGCAAACATCTCCAGAAACTTTAATATTTTTCTCAAATGATTTTCCCTGATTTACAGAACGAGCAATATAGAATGAAGAAGTTCCCGGTTTTCCAGATTTTTTATCTCGACCATCCAGCCAGGCTGTAAATATTTTTCCATCAGGGGAAACATCCATTGTGAAAAAAGATTGTGACGCTTTTCCTTTGTCATCATTAACACGAAGAGAGGGACCAAAGCTTTTTCCAAAATTCATAGACCGAGCAAACTTAATATCCCGTTTCCCAACCCAGGCCGCAAAAATACCACGACCTTTACCCTGCTTAAGTTTAGGACCGTTTTCGCCATGAGCACTTACTTCGTCCTTTTCTGAGTTTACAGAAATCGAATTGGAAAAACTGTCACCTATATTTTTAGTTTTGGCCATAAACAGATTTTGTTTACCCTTGTTATTATGTGCCGCATAAAGTAATTTCATCGACTCAGAGGTTCTCACTAAAAGCTGTCCGTCATTTCCCTTGGCAACAGGTCTTGGCTTAGGCTCCCAAATAACCTCAGGGTCATTATTTGATGTAATACTTATCGGTACTTTTTTCTCAGAAATCTCCAATCCAGGTCCAGCGCAGGACAGGAGGAAAAGAAAGCATACAAGGATAATTTTTATTTCTTTTTGACTAAACATGATAATTCTCTCTGAGTTTATTCAAACATTAGTCATATTAATCTTTACCAGTGGCAACTTAAGCTGCGAGATAGAAGCTCACTTTTCTCACGTGTCATATTTAAAGTGCTCACAAAAATTTCCATTGCAAATCAATCGAATAGGTTCTGCTTGGAAATGTATGCGGGCCTGTATAAGCAAGTTGGTCGGTCAGATTGTTTACACCAAATGACGCATTCAATTTTCTAGTCCGGTACGTTGTTTTAAGATCCAAGAAAAAATACTCGTCCTGGCCATTATCTCCTCGAAGGGTATCGCTATTATCGATTTGACCAAATGCCTTATCCTGGTAACGCCCCGCCAGCATTGCATCCCATTGATTAGAGATATGGTATAAAGATTGAAACTTGGCTCTCCATTCAGGCACGCGAGGCAATTGGTTACCCTCAGTTGAGGAATTTGAATCATGCCTTATGATTTCGGAGTTGGTATAGGAAACGTTAAAAGACAAATCATGATTGGAAATTAAAAAGTCCCTTCGTTGTGTAATAAACTCAGCACCAAACGTCCTGACCTTATTAATATTAACAAAGGTGTTGGTCGTAACCCCGTTTGTTATATCCTGATCCGAAAAAATAGTGTCTGTGACTTCATCAAAAAACAGATTTAACTGAGTTGTTTCTTTGGATTTGTAGTTTCCAATCATAATGGTGGCGTGTTTACCAACTTCAGGCTTTAATCCTGGACTGGATATACTGTTGTTCTGCAGGTCATCAACATTTTCGAATAACTCCTCGGGTAATGGAAACCGCGTTGAACGCGCTAGAGAAAAACGAAAATCCCATTCATTACTGGGTTTGAACCCTAAAGATAGTTTTGGAGAAAATGCATATTCCATTCTGGAAAGTTGGTGACCGGTTTCAGTTGCTGATTCGTGTTTAAAACCCCTGAAAGAGCGCCAGAGCTCAGTACGCAACCCAGTTTGTAGATCCCATTTCGGGTTTAACTGGAAACCAAGGTTTCCGTGAAAACCGTGAGTGTCTGTCTCACCCCCGCTGGAGTTATTTAATGACCCTGCTCCTCTCTCCGATAACTCCCAGTCTGGAAGACTCCTAATATTCTCAACTTTCATCCGAGCATGATCGTAGTGGTAACCACCCTCGAAAGAAAGATTCGATGAACTCCCTATTGATTCTTTATCGAATCTTATCTCGACCATCTGCCAACCGGTATTAGAAAATTCTGTCAACTGACCACTACCATCGTATGCACTGGATTCAGGGTTTTCATCAGAATCTCTGGCAATGTCCTGTAAAACAAAATAAGTACTTAGGGCCACATCATAATTCCAGCCATTAGCTAACTTGCCCTTGGCACCCAACCCAATAAGCAAATCCTGTTTATCCTGTTTGGACACATCAAATTGATTTTCGCTTACATTAAATTGCGTTCCATTTAAATTTACATTGCCAGTCCAAAGTTTGTTGCCACTCGAATCTCGAATATAATTATTCACATTTAACTGATCCCTATGACGATCAAGAAAACCAATCATTCCTCTTAACTTAAATTGAGAAGAAAAATCGTAGTTCATCTTCATCTTAAATAAATCATTGATACTGTTTTCTTCACCATCATCAGAATAAACTATAACGTCCCGCACCCTAGCATCCATAAATCTTACCGGGCCGGTTACGGTTGTACCTTTGTTCCCTCCTATACTAGTATCTGTCTGTATATTTGTGGGTTGAGTCTGCGTTTCCAAGCGGTTATAGAACATATAATAGGAAAGTTTTCCTATTTTATTTCCATGAGCAAAAAAGGTTTTGTAACCCGGCGCGTTACCTTTACTTTGTTGCAACTCCCAATCCTGAACCCAACCCGTGGTTTGCAAAGCCCACTCTTCTTTTTGGGGTTCCCTGCTGAATATGTCGATCACTCCACCCATAGCGTTTCCGCTGTATTTTGGTGAGAAAGGACCATAGGTGATATTTACATGGTCCGTTTCATCGGGTGCCACAAAATTCCACTGGGGAGCCCCATTCCATCGGGTACGAAGTAGGCTGTGCAGCGGAAATCCGTCTACGAATACCATCTGTCGCGCTGTCTGGAAGTTTCCATTACCTCGCATCGAAACAACACCATTAGCATCACCAATATATCGCCTTCTCACCTCAACATTGGGAGCGTAACGGACTGTATCCTCTATAGTCATCGAGTTAATCGTATCTATTTCCGTACGATCCACCTTAAATTTTGATGTGGGTACTGGCATGACATCGGCAAACGTATCCCGAAGTTCAGCTTTTGGAGCTAAAATAATTAGCTCCTCTAATTTTTGAGCCTTATTTTTTTCATCTGCCTGAACGAAGGCAGCAGAAAAAACAAAGAAAATAAGGGATAAAACTAAAAACGTATTTCGTATTACAAGAACCACTGAACTTTCTCCCATAACATGCATGTAAAATTAAAATCCATGCAAGAAAACAAAATTATTATTTCTTCCGCCTACGACAACCGTGAACAGAATTTAAATACAATATAAATAGCTGATTCCAATCTCTTTTGGAGACCTGGTCTAAACAGAATTAAAAGATTGGATTAAATAAAGATGAGGGTTATACAAACCTTGGAGGTGGATCGAGCAAATCAATGAATTGCTTGTATGAAAGCAGAGCGGTGCTGGTAATTTTTTTATCCTGTAAGGGATAAACAAAAAGATTTAAATATGCTTCCACATAATCACTGCCATAAGAAGACGTGTGAGGAATGGCTCCTGATGTCTTTCCACCGCAATCTATATTAATTCGCGTAGTTTTGTCTCTTTTAGCACTTGAATGAGGGCATTTTTCTTTTTGATGGTGGGTTCCCATCATTAAGAGACAATGTGGAGATGCATGATTATTGTGGCTATCAAACGGAGAAACAATCGAGCCTAAATGCTTTTGATGATGTCCATGATCATGAGTTTTTGCAAGTACTTCAGAAGCACCCAAAAATATAAACGCAATAGACCAGACTAATAAAATTTTATTTAATAACATCGGCGAAATACTTAATCGTTTCATCTAACTTAATGATATGCCTATCGTTATATATATAAAAGTGTAACAAATTATCAACTTTTATTCAAAGAGGTAGCCAAGGACCTTCTATATACGATTTTATTACTACCTATAAAAATAATAATTCACATTATGAAGTGATACTTAAATATATGTTTTTAAATTATTTTTTAAATACAAAAATTTCTTAAAATGTGTTTAATTGTTTGTTTTTTCTTTACCTTTTGCTACTCTTCCACTCGATATGCAAATACCTGATCGCAATAGTCTTTTAAGAGAACTCAAAAACCACTTATTTTTTTTAAAGGATGCCGGTTATTCGGAGATACCCTGCGAATCTGATTTATTTACTGAATCGGTTTCTCCTTTGAATTCCTCTCCCGTAAAAAGTATGACAGACAATAAAAAAGCAAATTCATTAATAGAAGTTCGGGAAGAACTAGGGGACTGCACCCGTTGCAAACTTTCTCAGGGGAGAAAAAATATTGTTTTTGGGTCGGGGAACCCGAAAGCCGATCTGGTTTTTGTTGGGGAGGGACCAGGAGCCGATGAGGATGAACAAGGCCTCCCTTTTGTAGGACGTGCCGGTAAAAAATTGACTGAAATTATAGAAAAAGGCATGCTCCTCGACCGCGAAAAAGACACTTATATTTGTAATATTGTCAAATGTCGCCCACCCGGAAATCGTGATCCAGAAAAAGAAGAAATTGCCGCCTGCAACCCTTTTCTTATACAGCAACTAAAAGCCATCCAACCCAGAGTAGTGGTTGCCTTAGGAAAACCCGCTGCATCAACCCTTCTGGGAAGAAACGTGCCAATTACCAAAGAGCGGGGCACCTGGCATGATTATGAAGGATTTAAATTGATGCTGACCCTGCATCCAGCCTATCTTTTACGGGCTTACACAATTGAAAACCGAAAAGCCGTCCAGAGCGATATGAAAAAAGTATTGAAGGAACTAGGTCGATGAGTTTTCTACGCCAGAAAAGGTTACTCTGATGAAAGGCAATATGGGAAATAAGACAATAAAGAAATACCGGGTTTTTAGAAAAAATATCCTGCCCTAAAGCATCTTTTTTAGGTAAGGCACTAACTCACTGGCACTAACACCTGGGGCCCTCGCATTCAAAATTCCTTCTTTATCTACTACTAAGACCGTTGGCATATCTCTTTGCGAATAATCCTGGTAAAAAGATTTCACTGGATCCATTAAATAGGGGAAACGAACTTTTTCAGGGAACTTGGAAAGATAATTTAGAATTGCTTCCTTCGAATCCCCATTTGTATTTATCCCTATAATAGCCACTTGATTTTCATCAAACTGATCCCGAACCTTGTTAAATTCAATCGCTTGATTCATGCAAGGCACGCAAATATGGAACATTCCAATAAGGACTACTTTTCCCTTCATATCCGAAAGCGATATCTGTTTCCCATCAAGAGTTTTTAGGGAAAAATCAGGAGCCCTATCACCAGGGCCAGGAACACCCGCAGAAACTATTTCAGCTATTAAACAAATAAAAATAACGAGTGCAAATATTTTCCTCATAGCAATTCCTATAAATAGAATTTTCTTTGTATTAAAATGATATTTACCTATATACAATCATTTTAAACCATGGGTTAAATTATTTAAAGAAATTTCATTTTAAAATCTAGTATCAAACTATAAATTTTACGGATCAAAAAAGGCTTAAAATGGAAGCTAAACTCATCCTTGACTTAGGCCTTAAATTATAATAAAAAAAAGGTACAACCCTTTTAATCCAATGGGTTTTATACGGAATTTCGAAAAGGGTTCCAGCGAGTTAATTCTGAGTTATCCACAAAAACCTTTTCCGAAAAATATCGCATAAACTTATAAGTAATAATGGCATGATTTATACCATAGTCATTAAACGAGATAGTTATTCATGACAAATAGATTTAAACGAGAAAATTTGAAGTTTTTAATACTAGGTTATTTAAACTCTACCCCCCACCAATAGTATTGGTTTTTGAGGCTTAAAGAATGAAAAAAATTCTATCCATTGTCACATTAATAATTTCTATTTCTTCCTTGGCATCAACTTCAGGATGGGCTTACCAAGAAATGGAAGTCAGTAATGGGGGATCGATCCAAGGCAAGGTCACATTAACTGGGAAAATGCCTTATCCCAGAATTTACCATCTTGTCCTTTTTCCAAACATTGACATGTGTGCCGAGATCGACACCGATGATGAGATGAACAGAGTTCTTGAGGATTTCAAAGTTTCTCCCGATGGCGGATTGAAAGATGTGGTGGTTACGCTAGAACATGTAGATGCAGGCAAACCATTTAATAAAGAGCCCATCAATATAACTGCAGAGAACTGTAAGTTTCTTCCCGATGTGAACGTAATCCGTCAGGGCGAGAGCTTTAAAATTGATAACATTGATGCTGTCATGCATAACAGCCAGGTATACCAAAAAGAAAGAGGAAAAATTCTTTTGAACATCCCTATTCCAGCCGAAGAAGTTTCAGATGGCAAGATTACGTTCAAGAAAAAATACAAAATTATGCAAATGATCTGCGGCATGCATGAGTTCATGCAAACCTGGGGTTACCGTGTACAAAACCCGTATTACGCTCAAACCAAAATTGATGGTAACTTTAAAATAGATAATATTCCTCCTGGAGAATATAAGGTTACGGCATGGCATTATTTAATCAAAAGGCAAAGTCAGAAGGTAAAAATTGCTGCGGGGGAAACCTTTGACTTAAATTTTGAATTCGATGCAGACAAGGTAATACGGCCGTTTTATGAAACGATAAAATCAGGAAGAATTAAAAAAGACGCCGTTTACCCGGGGACAGCAAAAGGCAAAGAGCTGGGGCGTTAACTTGATAGCACAATCCAAACCTCGAAATTTCCAGTTTTCGTTTTTACTCGCGGGGTTATTTTTACTGACCCTACCCTCTTCACTTTTAGGCTTTACTGCCCCATCCTCAAAAGATGTCCCTAAATCAATAACAGTTAAGGGGAAGGAATTCTCTTTAGAAAATATTAAAAATCCCTTCTCCTCCAACCCGGGAATCATAAAAGAAGGAGGGGTAATTTACATCAAAAACTGTCTCCTTTGTCACGGCGATCTTTTGGATGGCAAAGGACTTTTTGGCGAAAGCTTTATTCCTACCCCAGCAAGTTTTATACAAAAAAATTCGGTTCTTTCTAAAACACCAGCATATGCATTTTGGAGAATTATGAAAGGAGGCAAAGGCCTTCCCGAAAAGTTTGAACCATGGAACTCCGCAATGCCAGCATGGGAAAAGATTCTAAGTCAAGAAGAAGTATGGAAAACTATCCTTTATATTAACAAAACAGTAAAAGACCGCAGACAACCAATACCTCAAAAACAAAATCCTTCATTAGAGCAAGGTAAAAATATCTACTTAAAAAAATGTGCTTTTTGTCACGGAGAAAAAGGTAAAGGTGATGGTCCTGCTAAAGAATATACCTTGCCACAGCCCCGCAATCTAACCAAAGGACATATCAAAATCCGTTCGACTTCATTCGGAAAAATACCGACTGATAAAGACCTGTTTGATGCTGTCTCAAACGGAATGAAAGGAACCACTATGCCGGGTTGGAGCCACCTTTCAAGAAGTGATCGACAAAGCCTGATTCTCTATATCAAGTCCTTATCAAAAAAATTTAAAAAATTCGAAAAGCGCGGTAAAAAGCATAAAATTATTAAGGTCCCCGAGCCTCCCCCAGTTTCTCTGGAGAGAATAAAACGGGGTAAAAAATCATTTATGATTAATTGCTCGGGATGTCATGGAGTTAAAGGTAGAGGCGATGGGGTTACCACAACACGAATTGTGGACTACTCATCCAATGCCATTTGGCCAAGGAACCTCAGCGAACCATGGAATTTCCGCCGAGGGGCTACAAGAAAAGATCTATTTTTGACCCTACGAACTGGACTTTCCACCACCGCTATGCCGAAATTTTCTCCTCGTATTTTTAAAGATCAGGAAATTTGGGATATTGTAGATTTTGTTTTGACTCTTGGAAATCCAGAACAACCGCAGGTGAAACCAATGATACTGGCCAAGAAAACTAACACAAACTTGCCAGATGACTTTAATGCTTCGTTTTGGAAAGAAACGGAACCTGCTTATATTCCTCTAGGTGGTCAGGTTCTAGAAAAACCAAGATCCTATTTCCCAACCGTAAGGAACTTGACTGTCCGAGCGGCTTATAATGATAAAGAGATCGCATTCAAAATTCATTGGGATGACCCTTCTTATGACCCGGCTCTTGAGGCAAAAAATATTGTTAAGCCATCACCAACTCCACCTCTTCCAGAACATTTAAAAGGAGCCAGAAAGGAAGAGCCTATAGAACCCGTAATACCGGATTTCCCGGATGCTCTGGCCCTACAATTCAGCTTGAACAACAAGGCTGTTAAACCTTATTTCTTAAATGGTGACTCAGGCCACCCTGTAAATCTATGGAAATGGACTTCTTCAGATAATACAACTCATGAATGGAACGCCACAGGATTAATAAATTGGACGCTGCAAAACGATCAGAGTCAAACAATTAAGGCTAAAGTAAATTATCAATTTGGAAGATATTTTCTCGTCATAAAACGTAAATTGAAAGTTGACGACAAAAAAATGGACGTCCAATTCGGAGAAGGAAAGCCTTTATCGATCGCTTTCAATATCTGGGATGGTTATCAAGGTGAAACCGGAGCTAAAAAATCAATTTCCAGTTGGTTTGAACTGCAGTTGGTTAAATGACAGGAAAACTCTAAAAAAAGTAAAAAGAAATTTCTATTTAACTTCTAAATTCTCTTTCGAGAACAAAGTATTACCTCACTCTATTTTCATCCTTCAGCTATATAGCGTACGATTCATAATCAACTAAGGACAAAAAAAAACAGCATTGGAGCCAAAGCTCCAATGCTGTTTACTGAAACGCTTCTTATTTTGCAGTCAAAGTAAAGTCGGCTTTGGCTGCCCCATCGCCTACCGTTACTTCTTGGGTAGACTCACCAACATAAGGTTGCCATGCAGTTACCTTATATTTACCTGCAGGAACTCCATCAATCGAGAAAGCACCATCAGCTCCGGTAACCGAATAATAAGGGTTCCACACGATACGGGCATCTGCTTCCATCCAGTTATGCTGGTCGCATTGTAGGAAAAAATGTTTATCTTTCTTCTGCTTCAAGCGAGCAATATTTTTGGTCACTTCCGCAATATCGCCCTGACTTGGTAGAGGCTTGTTGAATAGGGTCTTCCTGCTTGCACCCTTTACAGAATATCCATGCGGGTTATGAAGAGTATCAGGATCATTGTTTTTTACTTGAAGAACGCCTCCTGATTTCTTTTCAGCCTTGGTAGGTTTTCGAATAACACCCATTTTCTGGACAACATCACATAATTTAAAATCGAAAACAAATTTTCCAGCATCACCCCAAGGTTTTCCTTCTTCTATTTTTTCAATGAATACAACTGCATCTTTTAATTTTCCACCGCTAACTGCAACTTTAATACGGGCACGCTTTCCATCTTTCGCATCTGGATGCGTGGTACAAAACTCAACGTTTTTACCTTTTGTCAGATCTTCTATGATGGGAGCCATTGGAGTCCCTTTAATACTAACCGTTCCTGTAATGCTACCGGAACCCGCGCTACCCTCTTTATATTTGGCTTTTTTTGCAAAGGTAGTAGAAGCCAATGCCAAAGAAAAGGCTACAACCATCACACTCAATACAATCTTTCTCATTTCTTTTCTTCCTCCTTCATTTAGGAATTCAAAAAATATACACTTCACACAATTAAAGTGACTGGTGAAAAATTTGCTGAAAAACCGCTCTTTCAGATTGCGGGATTTTATCACAACAAGGAAGGTATTTATAACGTAAAAAAGGGGCCCCATCAAGGGGCCCCTTTCACTTTTTTCATAAAACCGCGAAAATTGACGATTAGCGCATCGACAATCGCTCATCTATGTCTTTTGAGGCAGATTTCTCTTCCTCAGAAGGCTGAGATGCGGTTTTTACACCTTTTGGTGATACTTTACCAAGTGGCAGGATGGATCGGTCACCAGAAGGCAGAACCTTGAAGTAACCCCACTGACCCGCTTGTTGGTAAGGTGTGCGAGCGTTTAACCAGAGGTACGTACCTGGGTTGTCGTACGTTCCACCTGCGTTGATATGGGCTTGAATGTACTCACCCGCACCAAATTGCTCAGCATCAATCATATCTGAACCTTCCTGGTCCATATGGCGACGCCACTGGTGTCCATCAAGATTGAATACCTGGTTTTGCTCATTATGCGCACCAAAGATGTTGATCATTACCCTATCACCAGCATGGGCTTTCAGAGTCGGTGTAGCAGGGTCTGAATCTGCTGCAACACAAGCTGTGAACATATTTCCCAATTCACAACCTTCGTCCTCTCGATAAATCCAAGGCTCGAGGCGATAGTTTACTCCTGTCAAGCCCGCTACGTTTTGTAGGTAAGGCATGAAAGATGTACCAATGATGTTATCTTCATCCTGAAAATACAACGCAAAGTCTCGATAGTTATCGATGTCCGCGTTTTCAGGGTAAGATTTATCAATTATAACGTCCGCCCTCCAGGAATTCCCCATTGAAATATCTTTCCCTGTTTCAGGGTCTCGATAAATGGATCCCTTAGGTCCAATGATTATTCCACCATAAAGTCCACTTCGGACATTTGTGGTCAGATTACCAAAGTCCCAGAGCAACGCACCGTTTCTTTTGTAACCCGGATGCGCGTAGAACGTGTAGTTTTTAGATTTACCCGGAGCCACCGTTTGGTCGCCAGGGTTATTTCCAACGTTGATACCTTGAGAATCTTTAGGATCAAACGCGATGTTGTTAGCATGAATTGAAGCGTTGCCCGCTTTCAAGCGATTAGTAAGCTTAATTTTGACACAATCGCCGATGTTAGCACGCAATGTCAGAGGATGAGGCATAGCTCCATCTTCTGCTGCTTTCTTAACTTCGCCTTCTAGAGCAAAGATTTTACCTGTAGCGTTAGCAAGTAAAAGTTTTCGCTCAAAGTCGACTTCTATCTCATCTTCAGTGTTGGCATTGAATTTTAATTCTTTATCAATAGCAACCACACTAAAGTTTTTAACAGGTGCTCCTTTAGGACATAAAGTCTTCTTAACCTTTCTTTTGAAGTCTTCGTTTCCTGGAAGGATTTTTAGATCTTTCTGTAATTCATCTAACACACGAATGATTCCCCAGCTACCCTCAGATAGTTTAGAGGTTCGTCCGTTGTAGTACATATAATCACCTGCCATTTGTTGAAAACCACCGGCTTTTGAAGGCAGGTCATAACGTTCCGCGATACCAACATGAATCGCGTTAGTCACACGCGAATCACGGTCATATCTTTCCGGTCGGTAACCGTGACCCGATACAACAAAAGTATGGGTTTCATTCTGCATTCCTGCCAATAACCGGAAGACGATGTTATCGCCGACATAAGCTTTCAGCATTGGAGTAGCAGGATCACCATGTGCTTTACTACTGAAGATTTTAGATCCGTCCTTGTTGTTGACGAGCCTAGCTGTCAAAGAAGCAGATCTGAAATTGAACGCACCACCCGTTGTATGGGTTCCGCCGTTAAGAAGTGGGAAGGCCACTTCCAGCATATCCATAGGCATCTGGAAAGAAATAGACTGACCCGCCGCAATCGCGTTTTCACGCGTTAATCCCGGTGGATTCCCTTCTGTAACCAGTTGTGCAGTATGGGGAACGGTATCACTTACCTGTGCTACCAATTCACGGAAACTGCCTTGGGTGTTGTAACCAACAATTTCGGTACTATGAATATCAGCTACTGGACCACTGCGAATCTCTTCGCCGGTTTTTGGGTCGTGATACGTAGAACCCCAAGGCTCAACGATGGTAGACCCGATTCCTCCATGCGGCCATGTGGTTGCACCGAACGCATGGTCATGCCAGAAAACTAATCCGATATCAACATCTACCCACCAACGATATCTAACATACTCAGTAGTAATAATTTGGCCTACTTTATGAGCGTGTGTCATACCTTCAGTGAACTCGATGGTA
>JAKUOQ010000039.1 GCA_022450865.1 Nitrospinales bacterium
AATTTGTTCTTGTCTGGCCACTGGCCCAGCACTACGGTAAAACTTTCCCGCTGCAGGAGTTGTAATCAAAGCATGTGCATTTGAGTTTACATCCACACAAATATTTAAACGGTCTCCGCCCACCACTCCACCCGGCGGATGCAATATGTAAACATGACAGGTTCCGTTAGGCTCTGGATAAAATGGTTTCTGTACTTGCAAAGGGCCGTGGTGTTTCCGATGGCTAAGTATGGTCTTATTGTTAGAATTTGAAAACTCTAAGTCCAACCGAGCTCTCCATTCCGCATTCAAATTTTCTTTTATTTCAGTTGTTGGCATTAAATTAATGAACACCTAACTTTTATTGACGGTTGGTCTTTATTTTATTTTCCAACCGTTTTAAATTAGTCCTAGCCGATTGATGCGAAGGACTTAACTTAAGGGCCGATTTAAATGCTTTTCTTGCTTTTTCCCATTTTTCTTTTCGAGCAAACAGAATGCCTAACTTATCATAAATTGCAGCATTATCAGGATTTAAGGACAACGCTATCCTGAACTCGGTCTGGGCAGAATCCCAGTCTTTTTTTGACATATACGCAATGCCCAGATAGTAAAGTGTGTCAACACGGTTAGGGTCCAAAGATTTTGAAGACTGTAATAGCCTTAGGGCATCATTATTTCTATTCATCGCAAGGTATAGAATCCCCAGATTATTTATTGTTTCAATATAATTTGGGTCTAGCTCCAAAACCTTGCCGTATATATTTTCTGCGTCCTTAAACTTTTTCATTTCGTAATATAGGACACCCAGATTGTTATAGGCCCGTACCTTGCGAGGCCAGATTTTTATAACCTGTAAATATTCCACTTCAGCCTGCCGAAATCTACTAGTTTGATAATACAAGGCTCCTAAATTGTTCCGTGCTCCTTCAGATTCGGGATCAAATTCCAGCACTTTTTTAAACTGTTCCTCTGCCTCAGGAAATCGACCTGTTTTTACATAAAGCTGACCGAGTCGGAGCCGCACCAGCTCTGCCTTAGGTTTTAAATGCAAGGCCTTCTTATATTCATTTTGAGCAAGATCTTCTTGCCCTAATTTTTCATATAAAATACCCAAACGATAGAGCACCCTTTCATCTTTAGCATTTAGTAATAGTGCTTTTTGCAATGCCTCCTTAGCTTCTGCAAGTCGACCCTGATTTGTATAAATCATTCCAAGATAAAAAAATGTGTCGACCTGATTTGGTTGGATCCTCAACGCTGTTTTCAATTGATTTTCCGCCTTTTGAAGATGACCTTCTTGAAAATAATATGTGGCAAGGTTCGCATGAGCACGGTAGACTTTTTTGGGAAACTTTTCCACTACGGGTATCCAAAGCGACTCGCCGTCGTGCCAAATTTTGGTTTGTTTAGAAGATAAGATACTGAGGGCAAAAACCATGATAGTGGTTCCCAGAATAATTCCCCATCGAAATATATTTCTTTGCCACAAGTTCGTTAGCCCTGCTCCCACTAAAAAGATAGGACCCAGAGTTGGGATGTAGGTATACCTATCAGCCATTGCCTGTGTTCCAACTTTAATAATGCCAATAACCGGTGCCAGAGTAACCAGGTAAAATAGCCATGCTATGGCCCATGCAGGGTTGCCCTTCCGCCATTGATAAAAACTAAACAGGGTCGCCCCAAGAAATAAAATCAACCCCAGTAAGAATTTTATGCTGAGCCAGGAAGGATTTTCCCATAATGGATAAAACGGTAACAGGTCCCGAGGCCAAAATGTTTTTTCTATATATGCCCAGAGTGTATGGAAAGAATTTAAGATTCGGTCAGAAAGAGAGGTTTCTTGCAAAGTCCTAACCGCACCGGTAGTTCCCTGAGCTAATAGAGTCAATACTCCACCTATCAGACTCAAAGCAAAGAGCGGTATTTTTTCCATCAAAAGAGGCGAGAGGTCCTTTGCCAAACGCAAACGTTCCAGAGGAAAAATATCTAAAAGTAAAAGCACAATGGGTAATGTTACAGCCATCGGCTTGGACATGATTGCCAATGCAAAGAGAAAAAACATAACGCTATATATCCAACGCTTTTTCTCACGTAAATAAAGGTAATAGACTCCAATGGTCGAAAAATAAAAGAATCCACAAAGCAAATCTTTGCGTTCAGAAATCCAAGCTACTGATTCAACGCGCAAAGGATGAAGTCCAAATAGTAGGGCTGTAAATATACCTCCTACATACACACTATAATTAGCACCTTCCTTCCCTCTACCTACCAACAAGATAAATAGTATAAATACCCAGCAGGTATTTAACCCATGTAGAAACAAACTTGTCAAATGATGCCCAAAAGGGTTCAAACCATATATTTGATAATCCAGCGCATGTGAAAACCAGGTGAGTGGATGCCAATTTGCAGAGTGAAATGAAACGATCATCTCAGAAAAATTAGCCCATTTCTGAATCATGGGGTTTTCAGTAACGTATTCAAAATCGTCCCAATTAAGAACAAACCCGTTATCGAGAACACCTCGAAATACCATCACAGTCAACAAAAACAATCCAGCCAGTGATAATAAAAATTTTGAATTGAAAGAAGTCATAAATCGTCAATTATCTTTTTATGAACATATAGGTCATGAACAAGTTTATATTAGATGTTGTCGCGTCAACTTTTGCAGACAAAATTTTCCTATCCAGTGATTTTTCTTACGAACGTTGTTCAATTTCATTTATAAATAATATTTCAGTTTATCCATCAAGTACAGACCGAATAATTAGGAGGAGATAATGCAATCTTCAATGCAAACCACAATAGAATCTACAGCGGCTTTCAACGATTTCCTTTACCTGCTCACTGGAGGATATTTAGGGCTTTTCATGCTTGGCCTTATAACTATGCTCTTATTTTTCTTTTTGCCATTTTTTATATTTGGAATATGGAATCAAACTAAACGAACAAATAAAAATTTACAAAAACTCATAGAATTATTTCAGATTTGTGAAAATAGGTTGAAACTAATAGAGAAAGACTCTAAATAAAGGAATGATGAAAGCCATAAGTGTATTCGATAACTAACCACGTTTTTGGTGGTCATCAAATTGACAGCGCAGTAACTGTTTAAATTTAAAGATGGATAGAACTTCCAGAAATAAACTTATGCGAATTTCGATCTGTATATTACTTGTGATAGCGACCTTTATTGCTTACATGCAGGTTCTAAAATATGGGTTTATTACATCATTTGATGATACTGAATATTTAACGAGTAATTGGAACATCAAAGCCGGGTTGACCAAGGAAAGTATTGTTTGGGCATTTTCCACATCATATGCCGCTAACTGGCACCCATTGACCTGGTTGTCTCATATGCTGGACTATGAGCTCTATGGGATGGAACCTTTTGGCCATCATCTAACAAGTTTAATCTTTCATATCACTAATACGCTTCTATTATTTGGGGTTCTCCTGAAAATGACCGGAGCGCTCTGGCGAAGTGGGCTTGTTGCCGTGCTTTTTGCGCTCCACCCTCTCAATGTCGAATCGGTTGCATGGGTCTCTGAACGTAAAAACGTACTTAGTACCTTCTTTTTGCTCCTGACCCTGTGGGCTTATGTAAGGTATGTAGATAAGAAAAATGCTGGAAACTACCTGCTTGTTGTTTTATTCCTGGCTCTAGGCCTGATGTCTAAACCCATGCTGGTCACATTACCCTTCGTGCTTCTTCTGCTAGACTTCTGGCCGTTGAAACGATTTAGTGAAGTGCGTCCTGCCCGTCTGATCTTGGAGAAAGTCCCACTTTTCATATTAATAATCGGGTCGTGTGTCGCCACCTTCATAACTCAAAAAAGTGGAGGGGCCATACGGTCCTCTGAGTTCAGCTCTCTTTATTTTCGAGTTGCCAATGCTCTGGTTTCCTATTTTGAATACCTAAGAAATATGCTATGGCCCAGTGGACTTTCCGTCTTTTATCCTCACCCAGGCAATGCATTGCCGATTTGGAAACCTTTAGCTTGTACCATTTTGCTAGTAGTGGTTACCATCTGGGTTGTTAAAGGAATCCGACGAGCTCCTTATCTTGCGGTAGGGTGGTTCTGGTATCTGGGAACTCTGGTGCCAGTGATTGGTATTGTGCAGGTGGGAGAGCAGGCTATGGCGGATCGGTATACATATGTCCCTCTGATTGGTATTTTTATTGCTATTGCCTGGAGCCTACCGGAACAGATAAAAACTGGAAAAGAAAAACTCCTGCCCATTCTATCAGGAATAGTTATTTCACTGCTAATTGCATTAACTTGGATACAAGTGAGCCATTGGAAAAATAGCATTACACTTTTTAAGCATGCTATCAATGTGACGGATACCAAATATCTTGGTGTTGCCACGATACATGCTTTTCTGGGTGACGCTTACCATAGAGAGGGAGAATTAGGTATTGCCATTTCCGAATTCAAAAAATCACTGGACCTTGACCCGATCAATCTTTATAGCCTTAATAATCTTGCCGCCACCTTAGCCGAGCAAGGAAATTTGAAAGAAGGGTTAAGCTATGCTCAAAAACTGTCCCGCTTGCAACCAGACTATACACCTGGTTTGATTACAATGGGAAACATTTTAGAAGAAACCGGGAAGTTGGACCAAGCTCAAATATATTACGAACAAGTGTTGGAACGGGATTCGGATTCTTTTGACAACTATTTAAACCTTGCCAATATTTTATACAGGAAAGGCAACCTAGAAGGTGCTATCCCTCATTATAAAAAGGTTATTACCCTGAATCCTAATTTATTGGAAGCACATTATAATCTAGGAAATATTTTCGGCCAACTGGGTCAGCCCATAGATGCAAAAAAGGAATTTGAACAGGCAATCAGGTGTGACGAAAAACAACCTCTGCCACATTATGGTTTGGGGCTCATTGAACTACAAGCTGGAAACTATTTAAAAGCCATCGAAGCATTTGAACAAGCCTTAAGCTTAAACCCAAAACTGGAGCAAGCGCGTCACTTCCTTGCACAAGCTAATGAAAAGATGAGACAAAAATAACTTGAGGCAACGAGAAACCTCCCCTTATTCAAACTTTAGAAATCCCCATAAAATTCTGCTTCGTTTGGTCGTAGCATAGATTTAATAGATACGCCTTCCACTACTCTATTGCGGAATGAACCTACACGAGACAATAGTTTTTCTATAAGTACTTCTCTTCCCTTGATCAATTTTTCTGGCGAAGTGGTTTCTATATCTCTTGTATCCTTGAGCATTTTGATAAACCAACGGGTTGGTATTTTCTTTAGCTTGCCCATGGACGCATTTTCAAGGTTAAGCATGAACCAGATTTTAGAATCAAGATTTGTTTTTAGTTTTGTGGTTTTAGTTTGCTTAAAATCTTTAACGTTTCGAGGAGAATGTCTTATTTTATTAAAAAAAACTTTTCGTGAATTAAGAGTC
This sequence comes from Nitrospinales bacterium, assembly GCA_022450865.1. Lineage (GTDB taxonomy): Bacteria > Nitrospinota > Nitrospinia > Nitrospinales > VA-1 > UBA8687. Next base: position 5,425 of record JAKUOQ010000039.1, read on the forward strand.
CCGCGAACCGTTGAAATTGTTGGACGCCTGGGGAGGGCATTATTTTTCTTTAGTGCTACTTGAACTGTATTTGGTGTATTTTTTGGTTCATAAAAACCATCTGAATTATTGGCATACTCAAACCTTATCTCTCGTGGTATCGGAAAGCCACGTTTATCGGCTTTATCCAATGCTTCTGCCATTATCAAACTCCATATTGGTGCAGCCGCATGGGCTCCTGTCACTCCCTTCTCGTTTGGTCTTAACATGGATACATTATCATCGTAACCTATCCAAACCGAGGTTGTTAAATGAGGGGTGAAGCCGGTAAACCATGCATCTCTGAAGTCATTGGTGGTACCAGTTTTACCCCCTGCAGGATACTTGAAACCCATTCTCCTTATTACCCTACCAGAACCATTATCCATTACCCCCTTCATCATATCCAGTAATGGATAAATATCTAAAGGTTCAAACCTTTTTTCTTCTTCAACGAAATGCTCATAAAGAATATTTCCTTGATAGTCTTCAATTTTAGAGACATAAAATGGAGCTTTGTATGAGCCAAGGTTGGCAATGACACTATAGGCTGTTGCAAGTTCAAACGGTGAAGCTCCGGTAGCCCCCAATGATAATGAAAAGTTTTTAGTAAGAGAGCTTTTAAAACCGAACTTCCTAGCAGTTTTTACAACTTCAGTAGGCGTTGTTTTGAAAATAAGTTTAGCAGAAATTATATTAAGCGATTTGGAGAAAGCCTTTTTAAGAACCACCGGCCCCATATACTCATCATTAAAATTAGCAGGTTCCCATTTTTTATTATGAGGAAGCTTAAAAACCGTTGGTTCATCAACAAGAACGGTTCCCGGATGAAAACCTAACTTTTGCATGGCTGTCAAATAGACAAAAGGCTTAAACGAGGATCCAATCATTCTGTTTGTAGATAGTGCTCGGTTAAATTGACTCCTTCCATAGTTTTTTCCTCCAAGCATCACACGTATAGCCCCATTTTTATTATCAATAGTTACAGCGGCAACTTGGAGTTTTTTCTCTCGTGGAACAATTTTTTTTTCAAGGAACTCCAAATGATGTAGGGCATCTTCTTCTGCTCTTTTTTGCAGATTACTATTCAGGGTGGTAAATACTCTAATTCCTCCCGAGCTAACAAGCTCGCGACCATAAATGGTGTTTAATTCTTCCAAGACAGCATCAACAAAATATTGATTGTTGTTATAGCTCTTTTTTATTTGTTTTAATTCTAATTCTGAGTTGAGAGCATTATTTTTTTGCAGGTTATCTATGAAACCTTCTCGAACCATGCTGGTCAAAACCGTCTCGGCCCTGCTCATTGCAATCTCTCTGCTATTTACGGGATTAAATTTATTTGGGGATCTGACAGTTCCAGCTAGAATTGCGGCTTGAAGCAAGGTGAGTTTGTTTGAACGTTTACCAAAATAAATCAAGCTGGCTTCATCAATGCCGTAGGCGCCATTTCCAAAGTAGATCTGGTTACTGTAAGCCTCCAGGATATCTGATTTAGTAAAAGACGATTCCATCTGCAAGGCAATCAGTAGTTCCTTAAATTTTCTGATCCAGCTCTTTTCAAAGGAAAAAAAAAGATTTTTAGCCAACTGTTGGGTTATCGTGCTTCCTCCTTGAACCAATCTCCTTTTTTTAAAGTTAACGAACATGGCTCTTAGAAAAGAAACTGGATCTATCCCGGAATGATTAAAGAACCTACGATCCTCAACGGCCAAAATAGCGTTTTGAAATTCCCAAGAAATCATATTCAACCTAATTGAATTTCTAAGCCCTATTGTTTTTAATAATTCTCCATCACTCGAATATATTTCTGTTGGAGGCCTGTAGTTAATATGGGATAAGTTTTTCGGCAACTGGGGGAGGTCATCTTCAACGTAAATGTAACCTGCTATAAAAATAGTCATTAATGTGACTATAGATAAAAATATACTCAGCCCTAATATGCTCAAAAATTTTAGAGTCTTTTTCATTGAAAGGCATTAATATGAAAGCTTTCTGTCAAGCTTAGGCTGAGAATTTATATTCTCTTTTACAAATTTAACCTGACCCGTTTGTTCATTCGCCATACCAACGTGAGCGCGAAAAATTGATTCCCTGAGAAATGATCGGTCCGCCATGGAAATTGAATCAAAACTATCCAACTTGTCTGTAAGTCGACTTAAATCGAGTTTAGCCATTGAATACACTTTTCCATTATCTGGGTTTGACCAGTAATTAGTTATTTCTGCTTCCATCAAAATAGTTGCTACGCCTTCATCTAGGGAACTAACCAATTGATCTTTATTTAAATCAGTTATTGAATTGTTTAAATTTGACTCTAAAACTTCTTTCGCGAGTCGTTCAATGTAGGAAGTTAAAACTATTGTTAGTTCATCCCGAGCCCGGTCCTCTGAGAGATTTTTTCTGTCTAAGATTATTTCTTCCTTGTTTACAGATCCCAGACCATAAAAAACAGCTTTCCCTGAAGGATCCTTATAAACGCCACTTGTAAGAGTAGTCCACTCGGGAGCCAGAATCTTAGTCTCAGCAGAAGGCTCTTGAATTTTATTTGGAAAAATATTTTTCGAAGTTGAAGAGCAAGCCACTATTGATATTGTGAGAAAAAAACCTAGTATTTTATGTTTCATTTTGAGCTCCAGGATTTAAAATTTTAGTGAATTAGTGAGGTGGCAGGCATTTCTCTTGAAGCTTATAAAATTTCTTTTTAGAGAAACGGGAGGTTCATCTAGAACGATTGAGGGTCGTTGTATAATATTCTAAATGGCCACCTCACCAACTCGGGGAACGACTTTGATAATTATTCTGATTTTTTTACAAGGTAAAAAGGGAACCATTTTTCTCCGTCAGGTGTAGACCATGTACCCTTTATCTCGCCTCCCGGTATGATTTTTCCTTCTAGAACACCTGCTTTTTCATCTTCCTCATATTCCGTTAAAAGAAATGTGCCTTCATGGTCAATGGTTCCGTAAATCCTATTTTCTTTTTCAAAGGTATTGACTAGTGTGCCGCTTAAGATATTGTCTTTCCGAGTGAAAGCCATATGGAATAAATACTTTCCATTTATTGCTCCCACATAATTCAGGGTTGGTATCTGTTTTTTATAACCAAGTTGCTGGTCTTTGATTTTCATGTTGTATCCCCATATGAGGGTGACAAATATAACTGTCACAATTAGTATTTCTACAATCCATTTCATAATCGCCTCTTTGGCTATTTGGGGTATTCAAAAACCCAATCACTAGCCCAGGTTTTCTTTTCTTTCTTATGTCCAATTACCTTCTTTTCAGGATTTGAAGACGGACTAGGAGTAACGTCGGTTTCTTTCTCTGAATCTGACGACAGGTTCGTTGGGATGGGGCTAATCTTGGGGTTAAAAGAATTGTTTTCTTTTATACCGGCATCCGCTATTAATTCATTTTGAATATTAATGATTGCATTTGGATCGGTTTTTTCTTGCTTATGTTGAGTCTCAATTGTGTTTTCTGTTGTTGATACTTTTTGTTCTATTTGGTTTTTCGCCGCAACAGCAAGAGGTGGGCTGGATAAATCAAGTTGTGGCTTAAGGTTGACCGTAAGAATGTTTGAGGTTTTCTGGGTAATACCGGGGCTTTTGCTGTTGGGTGTTTTTGAGGGGTTTAAGGAGGGAACAACTGAAGAAACAATTGAGACCTGGTTTATATCCATTTTAGCAGGATTTTTAGCCTCATCTTCTGAGCTTAAAAGCTGAGAAGCAACTGATTCAACTTTTTTATTAACAGTGTACTTTTCCTCTAATTGATCAAGTTTTTCACTAATTGAGTCAATGCCCTTCTGGCCATATTTTTTCTCATGAGCTTTTTTTGCCAGAACCATGTGCCGAACAGAATTGTCTCCGTCTTTCAAGCTATCATAGACAAGACCAAGGTTATAAAAGCTGTCTGGGTCATTTGGATCAATTCTCTGTGCCAAGCGATAACTCTCAATAGCCTTAGCCGTATTGCCCATTTCTTCATAGAGAACACCAAGGTTATTATTTGCCTTGGCATACTTTGGATTAACTCTGATGGATTCTAATAAGGAGTTTTTGGCTGCTGAGTAGTTCTTCTGTTTTAGGTAGGTCAAGCCTAAATAGTTATAAGCTCGTGCATATTCCAGGTTTGTTTTAATAACATCTTTAAAGTCATTGATTTTTTCTTGGTAGTTTTTCGCGTCGGTATAAATATCGCCAAACAAGAAAGGCCCAACTGTATAGTGTGGATCAATTTCAAGTGCTTTTTTAAACTGGTCGATCGCCTGATCATGTTTTCCTAGTTTTAAGTAAATAACACCAAGATCATTAAGAGACTTAATATTCCTGTAATCCTTTTCAATATTCTCTTTCAGTTTAATGATTTCATTTTGGATTTCTTGCTGTGTCAACTTAAGAGAAGTCTCAGACCAGCCTTGGGCCGAGTAAAGAATCATTAATACTGTAGCAGCTAGTAATACTTTTCTTGGGTTTTGCATGATGCCCCCTTTGTTGTTAAATAGAATTAGCGTTTTTTAATATTCATAGTCTTATTAGGGTTCCTTTAGTTCTCAGCGGATTGACTGGACGTTTAGCCAATTTGTTTTGGCCTTCCATCATTTCGAGTAATGCATCAGCATGTTCTAATGCAGACAAGGCAGCCTGCTCTGGAGAAAGACGTAATACTTCCCGCTTAATAATGATTGCCTGCATTACCATGACTGCAATGGCATCCCTTCTTGTTAAGTTGTCTTGCATCCTGTTTCCTTTCGAGCTTAAAAATATTAAGCCGATTTATTCATTAGAAGATTTTGGGTCGATACAATAAGTGGGTGCTTGTCCTTGGAACTTTGGTGATCTCAATATTGTGGAAGAGGGTGGGTAGGTCCATCATCTCTAGAGCCAACTTAATTTTGTTATTGATCCCAATTACCTTAAAGGATGTATTCATTTCCTCACTCACCCTTATACTTTCAACAAGTAATGCAATTGCAGTTGAGTCAATTTTTTCTACCCGGGTAAGATCAATGATTACATTCTTTTTTAATTCTTTTAATGCAGCCATAATCCTTTCCCTTAATTCTTGATTACGGTAACTCCCGAACTCTCCCTCCATTCGAAAAACGATGGTATGTCCATTTAATGTTGTTTCCCTGTAAGACAATTTTTCAAAATTAATCATGGGTAATCTTCTTTCTTTAAGAGTATGAAGTGCGGTTTTCTTTTCTACACCCTTACAGTTCGAGATCTCGAAGAATCTGACTTGTTACTTCTAAAAAGTAGAGATTTAACAGGTTTTAAATCTAAATACGGGGATATGTTAAATACAGAAGGAGGCTGATCTTGTTCGAGAATATCGCTCTCTCGAACCAAGGGGCCATAAAAATAAAATAGCCCCCGGGCATAGTTGCCTCGGGGGCTGCATTACAATCTAGGAAAAAAACTAAGATTTAGTGGTTGATGATTTTTAGAACCTTTTTTTCATCCCATCTAAAATTTTCCACCCCAACATTTATGGCGGCAACAAGAACGTCGGGTAACTCATTTGAATCATCATCATTATTGAGTTGCCTGATTTTTATAATCAGTTCATTTTCGTCAAGGGATAGAAAGGGTTTCTCAATCTCAGAGAAAGATACTTTATGATCCCGGGATGGTGAAGGTTGTACGATAAACTTGAATCGTCTTTCACCATTATTCCCGAGAGTTGCATAATCATAAAGCTTATAACCAAGCGGAAACTCCCAGGCGAACTCGTTTCTGAAGAATGCCAGTAGTTTTTTGTTTAGTTCATCCAGTAGTTTCCATTTAGCGTCATATTCCCTGATTTTTTGCCTGTTGGTGGATTTATTTTTATCTGGATAGAAATATGCAGTCCCGAATTCGAATGTGTAGGGAGCAGAAGATAAAATATTAATGAACATTTTCCAGGTTTTTGTTTCATTACTCCTAAAACCCAGTTGGCTGTATTTGTATTCAACAGGTTTTCTTTTAGGAAGCTCGATAAGAATAGTCGAGTCATTTTCAAAACTTATTTTTAAACGGGAGACCTTGTCTTCCAGTTTTCGAACAGCTTCTGGTGAAAACTTTATATCAGAACCTTGTTGCGAGTTAAAAGATTTGGTGTCCTCTAAGTTTTCAATGGAAACAATATTCCTCAGTACTTCTATATTTTTGGATAATAGATTGGCCAGATCACTGCGATCGAAATTTGGGCCAGCAAAAGATTTCATATGTAATTCCCCAATAAAGGTTCAAATTTTTAGAGCGGAGCTATCCTGCTCTATGTGTTTGACTGTCTGGGTTAATTACAGGGACTTGGGTGGGGGACTTGTTGCGCTTGTGATGTGGGAAGAATAATTATCGAGAAAAGCTGCCAACTCACTTCCATTTCCGCCTGTAGCATCTACATGTAGACTGTTAGAGTGAAGATATGTTGGGCTTGTCGGGGGATCAAAACTTGCCTGGCCTCTAGTCTGGATCATATCACTGGAGTAACCGAGACTGGAGGAAAGCCATCGGACAAACTTCTCAAAAGTTTTAAAAACCAGGGGTTCTTTTATAGTTTGCCGGACGGGTTTTAATACTGCTGCCTTAACCTCATAGGAAACGGATGGATTTTCCGGAGCGAATACATCTTCCTTATTTGGATGAGTAACAACAGGAACAACCTGTTGAGGAGTGTAATTGAAGGGCAATGTGCTCATCGCAGGCTTCTGGTTAGCCTTTTCTAGGAAGGAAGCAATTATGTAACCATCC
>JAKUOQ010000004.1 GCA_022450865.1 Nitrospinales bacterium
CATCGGAGCAGATAAATAATGATCGTAGTTACTGGTGGAGCGGGCTTTATAGGAAGTGCCCTGATCCATGGATTAAATAATAAGGGTGTAAAAGAGATTTGGGTTGTTGATCAGGTGGATCATCCTGAAAAACAGAAGAATTTGAATCCCCTTGTTTTTGATAAACTGGTCGACAAGGATGTTTTTTTAAATGATGTTTTAGAAAAAAAACTTCCAAATTGTGATGCAATCTTTCATATGGGTGCTTGTTCTTCAACAACCGAAACTAATGAGTCGTTTTTGAATGAAAACAATTATGAATATACTCGACACTTGGCGAGTTTCTGTTTGGAAAAAGGGGTTCGATTTATTTATGCCTCCAGTGCGGCAACATATGGTGCGGGAGAAAATGGTTATTATGATAATGAATCTAGGCTCAAATTATTGCAACCCCTAAACTTGTATGGTGACAGCAAACAAAAGTTCGACTTATGGGCTCAAGCTCAAGGGGCATTAAAAAAAATTGTAGGCTTGAAGTATTTCAATGTGTACGGTCCCAATGAATACCATAAACAGGAAATGCAAAGTATGGTGCGAAAAGGATTTCTTCAAGTGCGGGATACAGGCAAATTGCGTTTGTTCAAATCCTACAAACCAGAATATGCTGACGGTGACCAGGAAAGGGATTTTTTATACATCAAAGATGCTGTTTCCATGACCTTATATTTTTTAGATCGGCCTAATCTTGGAGGAATTTTTAATGTGGGCTCAGGAAAAGCAAGAAACTGGAATGATTTAGCAAAGGCTATTTTTTCAGCTATGAATAAGAAAGAAAATATTGAATATATTGATATGCCTTCGGCGCTTATAAACCAGTATCAATATCATACTTGCTCAGAAACCCAAAAAATTCTTAATTCCGGTTACTCGGATCCGGTAATGTCTTTGGAAGAAGGTATTGCAGATTATGTTGGGCAATACCTAATCCTCGGTAAGCATTTAGGCTCACGTGCTACATAAAACAGTTGGGATTTTTATTAAAGGTGATGCTTCTAATTTCCTTTGCTATCTCCTGAAGGGCGATGGTTCGCAAGAATTTTTTCCAGTGTCATAGTTGTGGAGTGCCCCTTTACAATGGGGATGAGTTTCACATGGGCCCCATAACCTTCAACTATCTCTCGGCCGACTACGTCATCTATTTTATAGTCGTCGCCTTTAACCAGAATATCCGGTCTTATTTCCCTAATTAGTTTTTCTGGTGTGGCTTCATTGAACAGGGTGATGTAATCAATAAACTTCAGCGCTGAAAGAATATTGGCGCGTTCCTTTTCGGTTTTAATGGGTCGCCCTTCTCCCTTTAAATTTTTTACAGAATTATCTGTATTGAGTCCAACCACTAAAATATCTCCCAAGGATTTGGCTTTTTGCAAAAACTCGATATGGCCTCCATGAATGATGTCAAAACAGCCATTGGTAAAAACAACCTTTTTTTCGGTACTTTTTGCTAAACCAATGATCTTTTTTAATTCATCAATTTCCAGAACCGTGTGAGAAGTTCGAAGCATTTCTTCATAAAGAAATTCGTTGATTTCGTTTAGAGTGACCACAGCAGTTCCTACTTTCCCTACCACGATACTAGCTGCCATATTGGAAAGCCATGCGGCCTCTTTAAAACTGAAACCTGCAAATACCGCTATGCTAAAAACACTAATTACTGTATCTCCCGCGCCTGTAACATCGAAAACTTCTTTTGCCTCTGTTTGAATGGAAATGGGTTTTGCCTTATTCTGAAAAAGAGTCATACCATCTTTTCCTTGAGTGATGAGGATAGCTTCCGAGCGAGTGAGATTTAAAAGGTATTCTGCTGCACGATCTAGGTTTTCCTTGTTGGTTATTTTTATGGGCACAGATCGAGCAACTTCTTTCAAATTTGGTGTGATGACAGTTGCATTTTTATAAAGCGAAAAGTCTGAACTTTTGGGGTCAACAATTACAGGCTTTTTAGCTTTTTTGGCCTTATGCATGATTGCATGAATCACTTTTTTAGTAAGGATTCCCTTTTGATAATCAGAGCAAATAACACCATCCATGCTTGGAAGCATTTGGTTAATGTATTGAATAAGTTTTTTTTCGGTCTCTGCTGTAATGGGTCGGTTATCTTCCTTATCGATTCTCATAACCTGTTGGTTGTGCGCAATAATTCTCATTTTCGATGTGGTGGGACGATGCACAAAACGAAATATTCCTTCAGTTTGGATAGATCGGTTATGGATGGTTTGTAAAAGTTTGTCGCCTTTTTCATCCTGGCCAATAGCACCACAAAGATGAATTTCGCAACCTAATGCCACCAGGTTGTTGGCAACATTGGCAGCACCCCCCAAAGCCAGGGTTTCTGAACGAGTTTCAAGAATAGGAACAGGGGCTTCAGGAGATATTCGATTGATTCCACCCCATATATATTCATCTAGTATAAGATCGCCGACCACTAAAATTTTAGGTCGTTTTTTTTGCTCAAAGAAATTCTTGAATCGTTCTCTCATTTACAAGTCTTCTTCTATAATTTCACAGATGATATGACCGATGGTAATGTGGACTTCCTGGATTCGAGCCGTATCGTTTGAAGGGATAATAATTGGAAGGTTTACAGCATCTTTTAATTTTCCACCATCGTTACCAAGAAGTCCAATAGTGAAAGCACCTATAGAGTTGGCCTTATTGACAGCCCGTATAATATTTTCAGAATTTCCACTGGTGCTGATACCTATAACCGCATCGTTTTTATTTGCAAGGGCTTCAACCTGTCTTTCGAATATAGTATCGAATCCATAATCATTACCGAGGGCAGTTAAAGAAGAGGTGTCGACAGTCAAAGCGAGCGCAGGCATGGCTTTTCTTTCTTTTTTAAACCGACCAACCAGTTCAGCAGCAATATGTTGGGCATCGGCTGCGCTGCCACCATTACCCATCAACATTAGCTTGCCTCCAGCCTCCAGGCGGTCTTGAATTTTCTGGGCGGCATCTAGAATTTCAGAAGAAAGAGTTTCAGCTACTGTTTTTTTTAAATCAGCGCTTATATTGAGTAGATTTTTTACGCGTTCCATATCTAATTTCTGTTCAAATAAATATTTTTTGTATTTATAGAGGCCCTTTATCTGCAAAGCTGAAAAAATATTTTCCCGATGATAATCAGGAAGAGTTGAGCTGTTCTTGAAAATATTTTAGCGTGGACTTCAATCCTTCATCCAAGCTAACTTTTGGTTCCCAGTTTAGTAAAGTTTTTGCAAGAGTTATGTTTGGTTGACGAGTTTTAGGATCATCCTCTGGCAAAGGAACTTGTACGATTTTACTCTTGCTTCCGGTTGCTTGCAAAATTTTATCGGTCAAACTTTGGATTGTCATTTCATTAGGGTTGCCAATATTAACTGGCTTGTTTTGCTCGGACATCAGTAATCGACAAATGCCTTCTATAAGATCTGAAACAAAACAAAAACTACGTGTTTGCGAACCATTGCCGTATACCGTCAAGTCTTTGCCCGTCAACGCTTGTTTGATAAAGTTGGGTATTGCACGACCATCGTTGATACGCATTCTTGGCCCGTAGGTATTGAATATGCGAACAATTTTAGTATTGATGCCGTGCGTCCTGTGGTATGCCATGGTAATAGCTTCCGCAAATCTTTTTGCTTCATCATAAACGCCTCGCGGGCCTATTGGATTAACATTTCCCCAATATTCTTCTGGTTGGGGATGAACTAAAGGATCACCATAAACTTCGGATGTAGAGGCCAGCAGAAACACAGCATTTTTTGCCTTTGCAAGGCCTAATGCGTTATGGGTTCCCAATGCCCCAACTTTTAATGTTTGTATTGGTAACTCCAGATAGTCTATGGGACTTGCGGGAGATGCGAAATGGAGAATGTAGTCCAGATCTCCATCCAATTTAATAAATTCGGACACATTATGATTGACGAAACGAAAGTTACTACTTTTGATGCCAGAAATATTTTGTTTCGATCCCGTGATCAAATTATCCATACAGATCACTTCGTGGCCTTTATCAAGTAAGTATTCGCATAAATGGGATCCTAAAAACCCTGCCCCACCTGTAACCAAAGTTCTTGGCATATTGACTCCTTGAATTTTCTAATAATAAAAATTTACCCCAATTTATCTCCGGGGTTAATTTTATAACCTGAGAGAAAACTTTTTACTGGCATTGCCTTTTTCCCTTCGGGTTTAAGCTCAGTAATTTTTAATCGCTTTTCCCCTGTGCCAACTTCAATGCCGGAATCGGTGATACGTTCAATATAACCAGGGCGATCTGAAGGTTCACCTTTAACGACTTCGCTCTTTAAGATACAAAGCCTTTTTCCGTTAAACAAAGTATATGTTCCTGGCCATGGGGTCAGGCCTCGAATTTTGTTTAAGATATTATTGGCAGACATTTTCCAATCGATCAGGCTTTCTTCCTTTTTTAATTTTGGAGCATAACTAGCTAAATCAGAATCCTGAGGTGTAGGCAAAAGATTATTCTTTTCTAAAAGAGCAAGGGTCTCAAGAACAAGTTTTCCACCCTGCTCGGCTAGTTTGTCATGTAAGGATTTTGCATCGTCATCTTTCTCTATTGAGGTTTCTCTAATGAGTAATATGTCTCCTGTATCCATTCCTTTGTCCATTATCATCGTAGTGACCCCCGAGCGGGCATCTCCATTAAGGATGGCACGGTTAATAGGAGCAGCCCCCCGATATTTTGGTAAGAGAGAAGAATGTAAATTGATGCAAAACTGTTTAGGAACTTTGAGTAGGGCTTCGTGGAGTATCTGTCCGAAAGCGACCACGATGATGTAATCTGGGCGCTTTTCTAAAAGAAATTGAATAAAATTTTCAGCGTTGACATTTTCAGGTTGTAGCAAAGGAATATTATTTTCAATGGCAAAATTTTTAATAGGAGACGCGACCTTTATTTGCCCGCGGCCTTTGGGTCGATCGGGTTGGGTTACTACAGATATAATAGAATGGGAAGAGTTGTAGATTTTTCTTAATGTAGGAAGCGCGAACTCAGGGGTTCCCATAAACACTATGTTCATTCTTCCTGCTCTTTAAGTTTCTTTTTAAATTTTCTCTTTAGGATATCCCTCTTTATTTTTCCCAGGCTGTCCCAAAATAAAATACCGTTTAAATGATCCATTTCATGCTGTAAGGCTCGGGCGAGCAAACCACTGGCTTCATAGCGAATATCCTTGCCATTAAGGTCAACAGCTTTTATTTCAATTTGAATTGCACGGTTCACTTCGACAACCACATCAGGAATGCTTAGGCAACCTTCTTCGCCAGATTCGCTACCCTCCATAGCGGTGATTTCTGGGTTGATGAGAGTGATCAAATTATCGGTATCTGTTTCGACTCCCATATTAACTACAAAAACTCTCCAAGGAACTCCAATCTGGTTTGCTGCCAAACCAATTCCCGGGGCAGCCAAGGTGGTCTCAATCATATCCTTAGAAAGGGTGATCAGCTCTCCATCAATATTTTTAACGATTTCACATTGTTTTCTTAAAACCGGATCGAAGCAATTTTTGATGGGTCTTAGTGCCATTTTTATATTTGTTTATTTAAAGATGTATTTTGATAGATTCTATCAAGCTAGGTGGTATATTCTGCATTTATTTTTACATAATTGTAGGATAGGTCGCAGGTTAAAACTTCCTCCCATTCTTTGCCACATTTTAAATCAATGATGATGTTGATTTCATATTTTTTCATTGCTTTTTCTAGTATTTTTTGAGGCAGATTAGTCGGATTTCCATTTTTTAAAAGCAAATTTTTATTTAATAAAATATCTACTTTATCAGGATTAAAGGGTACACCGGCATTTCCTACGGCACAAAAAATCCGCCCCCAGTTTGGATCTTCTCCAAACAATGCTGTTTTAACAAGAGATGAGGTGGCAACAGAGTTTGCAATAAGGTATGCCTGTTTACGTGTTTTTCCTCCCTGAACCCGTACCGTGACGAACTTGGTTGCTCCTTCTCCATCGAGAACAATTTTGGAGGCTAGGTTTTTGCTCAGCTTCATCAAAGCTTTTAAAAATACTCGATAGGCAGGAGTATTTGGTTTTATGGCTGGGTTTTTTGCTTTTCCATTGGCAAGGATTGCAACGCAGTCGTTGGTGCTGTTGTCTCCATCTACTGTGATGCGGTTAAATGAGCGGTTTGTTGCTTCTTTTAAGGCCATTTTTAGGGTTTTTGCGTCAATGACTGCATCGGTGAATAAAAACCCAAGCATGGTTGCCATGTCAGGATGAATCATGCCCGAGCCTTTAGTAATCCCTCCAATAGAAATGTTTTTTCCTTTAAAGGGATATTTAATGTAGTCTGATTTGGATATCAGATCGGTGGTCATGATGGCCTCGGATGCATCGGTCCAATTTTTAGCTGTCCCTCCTAATTTTGCAATCAGATTTGGAGTGGCCTTTATAATTTTTTCTGAGGGAAGAGGTATACCAATAATCCCTGTGGAAGCAATGAAAACTTCTTTTTGTAGAATGCCAAGTTCGTCCGCCACTTTTTTGGTGATTGTATCGCAATCTTTTAATCCTTTTGGACCGGTCACCGTATTTGCATTGCCACTATTAATTATAATAGCGCGGCAGCTACCTGACTTTGCGAGTGCTTTACGACTCCAGATGACAGCCGGAGAGACAACTCGGTTTTTGGTAAACACAGCTGCAGCCGTCGCGGGAACCTCGGATACTATGAGAGCGAGGTCTTTGATATTTTTGTCTTTTATTCCACAATGTAGCCCTGTTGCTTTAAAGCCCGGTACTGAAGGATTGCGGTTTTTTAATATCTTCATGATTTTTTATGGGAAAATTCCGGGTGATTGAAGACCCAATTTTTCTTCAAACCCTTGCATGATGTTCATATTTTGAATGGCTTGACCAGAAGCACCTTTTACAAGGTTATCTAGTGCACTTGTAATGATCAGCCTGCCCACCCGCGTATCTACTTTGATTCCAATGTCGCAGAAATTGGAACGGGAAACAGGATGAGTACTGGCAACCTTGCCTTTACTTAGGATTCGAAGGAAGTATTCATTACTATAAAACTTTTGATAATGCTCAATAAGATCGTCTTCATTTAACTTCTTTTTTAAATTAATATAAACCGTGCTCAGCATTCCTCGACTCATTGGAATCAGGTGAGGAGAAAAACTTATTTTAATCGGTTTTCCAGCTAGACCTGAAAGTTCCTGTTCCATTTCGGGGGTATGACGGTGGCCGGCCAAGCCATAAGGGGTCACACCTTCGTTTGCTTCAGAAAAATGAGTTGTTGTAGATAGTTTTCTCCCTGCACCTGAAATACCCGATTTACTGTCAGAGATAATGCTCGTTAAATCTACCCAATCGGTTTTCATCAATGGTGCGAGAGCAAGAATCACACTGGTAGGGTAGCAGCCTGGGTTAGCGACCACCTGCGCACTTTTAATTTTTTCGCGGTGCAATTCCGAAAGACCATATACAGTCTGAGATAATAACTCAGGATGTGTGTGAGTCAGCGCGTACCATTTAGGGTAAGCATTAGGATCTTGTAATCGATAGTCCGCACTAAGATCCACTACCTTACAATTTGACTTTATTATTTGCGGCAATTTATCCATGCCGGTAGTGTGAGGCAACGCAAGGAAGACAACATCACAGCTTTTAAAAATTCCACTATCGAGAGGTTGCAGCTCAATGTCGATGATTCCATTTAATGACGGAAAGACATCGGAAATAGATTTTCCTTTATATGTTTCGGAAGTCAAAACGGATAATTCGGTTTCAGAGTGATTTGCCAGAAGGCGTATCAATTCGAGTCCGGTATATCCGCTGGCTCCAGCAATGCCAACTTTTATCATAATAAAAGACTCCTATAAAGATAGGATTTTACTTCAATAATAATGGTTTTTTAGAAAAAGAGGTGTTTTTTTCCTGCAAGGTTTTGCGGCTTGGCAAAGCTCAAACACATACTCGCATACGATACGAAGGAAAATTGCCAGTTGATTATTTATCTCTTAGAGAACTGGAATTTTTTACGTGCGCCAGGCTGCCCGTATTTCTTTCTTTCTACAGCTCTGGAATCTCGGGTGAGGAATCCTGCTTTCTTGAGAGGTGCTCGTAGACTTGAGTTGGTCAAAATAAGAGCTCGGGAAATACCCAGACGAAGAGCACCAGACTGGCCTGAAAGCCCGCCTCCTTTAACCGTAGCTTTAATATCAATCGACTTAAGAGTATCAGTCTCAATCAAAGGATGTTTGATAATGCATTCCAAGCTTTCGCGGCAAAAATATTCTTTAAGGGATTTATTATTAACAGTGATATTTCCCTTACCCGCTTGAACCCATACTTTGGCTATGGATTCTTTTCGCTTTCCAGTTGCATAAAATCGTTCGATCATAATTGTTATTACTCTCCGTCTTTTCTTATAAGTAGATTAAATAGCTACGTTTTCGGGATTCTGGCTTCCGTGTGGATGCTCTGCCGTATCGTATATTCTATAATTATTATTCAAGGTGCGACCCAGTCTATTTTTAGGTAACATTCCACGAATGGCTTTTTGCAACAGATCTGAAGGCTTTTTTTCCAACATTTCTTTAGCAGTGATGGATTTGATTCCTCCAGACCAACCAGTATGGTGGTAATAGATTTTGTCGTCCCATTTTTTCCCGGTTAGTTTTACCTTAGCGGCATTGATAATGATTACATTATCCCCGGTGTCTGTATGCGGGGTAAAAGTTGGTTTGGTTTTTCCGCGAATTATTGATGCGGCTTTGCTGGCGATTCTTCCCAGAACCTTATCTGTTGCGTCAATGAGCACCCATTTTTTCTCGACTTCGCCAGGTTTTGCAAAATAAGTTGTTTTCATTATATATCCGGCTGTTTTGATATTAAATTTCAAATGTTTTAAACCCCGCATGGTAAAAGAGATTTATAACATTGTCAATGGGTTTTGTTCGGCTCCGCTATATGGTGGGTTTTGCTTTATAGCATAAAATGGGTTAATTTAGTCTTTTCTTTGGAAATTTTGAGAATATTAGCTAACTGCATGGAAAATATGGATAAATTTACGGAAATGGAAGAGACCTCTGCGTCATCTGATGGTTCGACTATGACTGAGGAGGTGTTATGCCGCTCTATTGAAAGGTCACAAGATTATCTGTTATCTCGTCAACATGAAAAGGGCTATTGGGTAGATGAACTGGAGGCTAATGTGACCATTTCTGCCGAACTGATTTTCTTCATGCATTTCACAGATCGATTGGACGCCGAAAGGCAACAAAAGATAGTCAATTACCTGTTTCATATGCAGCGGGAAGATGGTAGTTGGCCACTTTTCCATGGTGGCTTGTGCGACATCAATTCTACGGTTGAGTCTTATATGGCGTTAAAAATTGCGGGGGTGCCGGCCGACCGGGAAGAAATGGTGCGTGCTAGAAACGCAATCCGAAAAAACGGCGGTATAAAGAAGACCCGTGTTTTCACCAAAATATTTCTCGCTATGTTCGGCCAGATATCTTGGGATGTTTGCCCTGCTATCCCCATGGAAATCATTTTATTGCCCAATAGGTTCTATTTTAATATTTACGAAATTTCCAGTTGGTCGAGGGGAACCTTGGTGCCACTCTCTCTTGTGCGCTCTATTGAGCCGGTGCACCTTTTGCCCGCAGGTCGGGATATTCAGGAGTTGTTTACAGAAAACGACCGTGACCTCAATTTTATACCCAGCGGCTTGCCGTTCACAAGCTGGAAAAACACATTTATTTATCTAGATCGAATACTAAAACTCGCCGGCAAATCTCCTTGGAAACCTTTTCGAAAAATGGCAATGCGTGAGGTAGAAAAATGGATACTAGAGCATCAGGAAGAGGAAGGAGATTGGGCTGGAATCCAGCCTGCTATGCTCAATTCTCTTTTGGCTTTGCATTTTTTAGGGTATTCGAAGGAGCATCCCGCGTGCGTCAAAGGAATGGAAGCGGTTGATCGATTTCTTTTGGAAAAAGAAGATAGGCTTTGGATGCAGGCCTGCGTTTCACCTTTATGGGATACCGCAATTTGTTTGAACGCTCTAATGGATTCAGGAGTGCCTACGGATCACCCTGCTTTGATAAAAGCCGGCGAATGGATTCTTTCTAAACAGGTGGTCAAACGTGGCGATTGGCAAATTAAGAACCCGGATGCAGAACCCGGTGGGTGGGCGTTTGAGTTTTATAATGAATTGTATCCCGACACAGACGATACCGCAGAAATTTTAATGGCCTTAAATCGGTTAGAACTTCCCGATGTCCGAGACAAGCTTAGCGAATGTCAAAGAGCCATGAATTGGTTGCTTAGCATGCAAAGTAAAAATGGGGGATGGGGAGCTTTTGATATCGATAATGATAAAGAGGTTTTAAATGAAGTTCCTTTTGCTGACCATAAGGCTTTGCTCGATTCGCCTACCATTGATGTGTCCAGTCGAATTTTATGGATGTTGTCCACATGGGGGTTCAAAAGGGAACACCCTCAAGTTGCTAGTGCCTTAAAATTTGTAAAGGATAACCAAGAGCTGGATGGATGCTGGTTTGGTCGTTGGGGCGTTAATTATATTTATGGAACATTTTTGGCTTTGAACGGATTATTGGCAATGGGGGAAGACATGAATCAACCTTTTAACCAAAAAGCCATTCAATGGTTAGAAACACATCAAAATGAAGATGGTGGATGGGGTGAAACCTGCCAGAGTTATGAAGAGCCTAGTTTGCGTGGACGTGGCAATAGTACAGCTTCTCAAACAGCCTGGGCGTTACTGGGACTGATCGCAGGTGGTGAAGCTAAGGGTGATGTAGCTAAACGCGGGGTGGGATTTTTATTACGCAATCAAAATGAATTGGGAACCTGGTGGGAAGATGAATTTACAGGAACAGGGTTTCCCATCCATTTCTTCATCAAATACCATATGTACCAGCACTTCTTTCCTTTGATGGCACTTGGTCGATACCGACAGGCAATTAAAAAGGATTGAATCTGAAAATAAAGCAATTTTTAGATTTTAATGACATAGAAATTTTTGATACTATTAGGTTTACAAATACTTAACGATAAAACTGCTTATTACTCAAAAAACCTGTCCAATTTTTGTCGTATCTAGTTATTGTAAGGAGAGACTTGGCTAGGTTTCTTTAATTTCATTTTTATGTAGGCACTATAAAATTAGTGTATAAAATTAAATCATTTTTTAAAATCATGAGAGCTGATAATGTCTAAAATAAAGGGTTTACAGATTATTTTATGCCTAAGCGTTGCAGGGGTTCTGGTAATGAGTTGTAGTCCAGAGGCCGCTCAAGACGAACCTATGCAAATGCCGTTTAAAGAAAACACCTGGGTACGAAAAGAAGAGATAAAAAAAACAAAATCATTTATGTTTTCAACAGGTGAGAAGCTTGCTTTGCCTATTGATGACAGGTTGATAAAAAAACTCAATACGATTTCGACTTCAAACTCTTCAATTAATAGTGAAGAGGAATGCTTATCGCAGGCTAATGCGCTAGATAAAAGACGGATGGTAGTTCAAAAACGTGGTGGGGCGTGGCACGTTTTTGAAAGGGTTGCTGAAGCTAAAATTTATTCTGATTATGGAATGCAAATAGACAGTCAACTAAATCGACTGGTTTTTTCTCTAAAACACATTTGTCGAGGGGCTAAAGGAATGCCTTTGGATGCGTGGGGGACAAACAAAGTAGAGGAATTGAAAAAGTATGGAAAAGAAAAGATGAGGAAGGTCTATATTGATCTGGGCAACCCTCCTGCGGATGTGGACATATGGGTAGCTTATGCTGAAAGGGCCCTCGAGAGCAGAAAACGCAATATCCCCTACTCAGAGATTGGCGAGTCCATATTACGTACAGAAAATCTGGTCAATCTTTATGAGGACCTTTCACTTCGAAAGGTGGATGAGGCTTCTTTGAATACCTTTTACTCAGATGCTTCTACCCTGTTGGATGTCATCAAAAATAGTTTAAAATCGGATCCGCGAGTGGCCCTTGCCATACAGGAAGATAATCTCTTACCAATCGACGATAATGGATTAGGAAACGAAATGTAGTCGCTTGGGCTGGTGGCCTATGGGTCACCGTTCATCAGCTTTCAAATATTTCTCTAGTTTTTTGGTATATTTGACTAAAGGGCCGAATCTTTTTTTGATTCGAAATAATAGGTAAATTTCTAAGCGAAGATTTATATATCCATTGGTGGGGCGCTTACCTTTCTTAAGAAGACCTCAAGAATTTTTTTTTGATAAAGCACTACTGCAATATCCATCATTCCATCACGATTAAAATCAGCACCAGTAATAGATCTAGGTTGTGATCCAACAGCATAATTATAGTGTGGATATACAAAGCTCCCGTCGCCGTTACCTTGGATAACGGAAATGGACCCGCTGCGCCGATTACAAACAACAATGTCGGGAATTTTGTCGCCGGTGAAGTCCCCAACTACAATATTATGCGGTCCTTTTTCCCCCGCAAAATCCTGCAATTTGGTGAAGTCCCCTTTTCCGTCCCCCATAAAAATACTGAGGCTGTCTTTCATAGGGCTGGACGTCAATAGGTCGAGTTTTCCATCTAAATTCATATCATGATGTGTAAGAAAGGAGGATTGACTACCGCCCTTAATCAACTTGGGTGGTGCAAAGGTTCCGTCGCCGTTGCCATAAAAAATTTTTAAATACCGCACCTTAACCGCATTGAGTGCCAGAGAGATATCTTCATTACCATCGCCATTATAATCGCCAATAGTGATATGAGCTGGAGTCGGTGATGCCTGATAAGCTTCTGCTACTTTGAAGGTGCCATCGCCAACACCTAAAAGAATAATCATTTTGTTGAATCGAAGAGTTACCGCAAGATCATTTATTTCATCGTTGTTAAAATCTCCCGAAGCTATAGCAATGGGCAGGCGCCCTACCTTTACGTTAGTCTTCAGTTTGAAGAGCCCATCTTTTTGTCCGAGGATAATTGAAACCTCACCATCACCATAATTGCATAGCGCGATATCGGCGATGCGGTCGCCGTTGAAATCAGCCAATTCAATTGCAAAAGGTTCGCGGCCTGTTTCTATTGTCTGGGCATCTTTGAAAGTTCCATTACCAATGCCTTCGAAGTAGCTCAGCGAATTTCCTGCAGAGTTTACAACAATTAAATCAGGGAACTCATCGTTGTTCATATCGTGGGCCATGACAACCTCAGGCTTTTTGCCAACCATATAAGATACAGGTAATGCAAAAATATCCGGCGAAGGTTGGCTTTGACCACAGCCTAACAACATCCAAGTTGCTATAAATAATGTAATCGTTTTATTAATTTTCATTACTGTTGTTGTGAATAAAATCAGATGTAAATCGATTTTTGTTTATACAGGATGCTTGGTAACTTGTAAATATATTTGAAAAAATGATATAATTTTCAATGAGTTATATCTCACTTCGCTTCCAAATAATGTCCTTCCATAAATTTTTTAAAACCTTATTTTTATTAACTTTTTTATTTTTAACGGCCTGTCAGGGGTTTCAGTTCGACCCTTGGCCAGAGACTCAGTATGGCATTCATCACACGGTTCAAAAAGGCCAGACTTTGTCTCGTATTGCCCAAGCATATAAAATCGACATGGAAGTTCTACGTCGAGCCAACCATATCCGAGATGCATCAAAAATCATAGTGGGAACTCAGTTATGGATTCCCGGTGCAAGGCGTGTACTTTCTATTCCTACAACCTCTACTTCTTCGGGCTATTCACGCTTTAAATCTGTCAACAAAAAAAATATACCCACTGTCAAACCCCGCAAAGGAATTCTTATATGGCCTACAAAAGGTACTCTTACTTCTGGGTTTGGTAACAGAAACGGACGTAGGCATGAAGGTATCGATATAGCGGCACCAAAAGGAACGCCTATAAAAGCTGCCGCAGCAGGGAAAGTTGTTTTCAGCGGTTGGGGCCCAACGGGCTACGGAAAGATGGTTATATTAGAGCACAAAAACAACCTGACAACCGTTTACGCGCACAACTCAAAGATACTGGTAAAAAAAGGTGCTCGCGTAAAACAAGGACAAAGAATTTCTTTAATGGGAAGTACTGGGCGTTCAACAGGACCTCATCTTCACTTTGAAGTAAGAAACGGTACAGAGCCCAAAAATCCTTTAAAATATTTATCAGTGAAAAGATAAAGTTTTCAATGCCAGATATATTTGATAAAAAGCTAAATTGCAATGTATCGTTCCCATTCAAATAAAGAAAGGTCCATCCATGGAATCCGTAAAACAAATCATCCGCGATATTCCTGACTTTCCTAAGGAAGGAATTATATTTAAAGATATCACCCCACTTCTTGCAGATGCGTCCGCATTTGGGGAAACTATTAATGCTTTAAAAAAAAGATATGTAGACAAGGAGATCGACAGGGTGGTCGGAGTTGAGGCACGAGGTTTTATTTTCGCATCCGCCTTGGCATATGCCCTGGGAGCAGGCACCACGATGGTTCGAAAACCAGGAAAGCTTCCTTATAAAACTTATCAAGAAACCTATTCTTTAGAATATGGAACCGATACCATTGAAATTCATCAGGATGCCTTTCAACCCAGTGAGCGTATTGTCCTCATTGATGACGTTCTGGCTACTGGAGGAACCCTGGCGGCAACGCTAAACCTGATTCGCAAAAATTTTGAATCTGTAGAAATCGAAGAGGTCGCATTTCTCATCGAACTGGATTTTCTGAACGGACGCGAAAAACTTAAAGACATCCCTATCCATTCTCTCATCCATTACTAATGGACCACGCTCGTTGAAATTTGGTAAGTTCTATATAGCAAATAATACTCGTTTCCTTCTATTAAAAAGCCCCAACAATTCCATGTCTAAAGAATTTTAGCTCATAATACTTGGCGAATTTTATTCTGAGATGGGTTTTGGTTTATTACAGTTGGGTATTAATTTGGCGGAAGGGAATTTCTTTAGCAAGGGCTTCGGTGAGCTTTTGAGTATCTTCTAAGAAATCTGGAGAGATCATCAGCTCTATAAGGCCGCATGAAGGATCTATCGTTCGGACTACAGCAATATGATCGTAACCTTCAAAGATGCTAACGATGTAGGCGATGTCTTTTTTATTAACTTCTACTTGCCATTGAATGGAATCTTTGTGTCTGGAGACGGTATTAGGAATACTCACGATTTTTCTCAAGCAATAACATTATGAGACTGATAGCTGAAGGTGTGATACCCGAGATGCGCGATGCCTGCCCAAGTGTGACAGGACGAATAGCCTCTAGTTTTTGCGCTACTTCATGTGAAAGGCCGGAAACACCTTCATACTTAAAACTTTCCGGAATTCGGCAGTGCTCCAACTTTTTCTGCTTTTCTACTAATTGATTCTGACGAGCGATGAAACCTTCATACTTGATACGAATCTCTACCTGTTCGCCGACTAGTTGTGGGACTTCTTCTCCCTCGAAGGCACGCAGCAATTCATCATGTTTTACTTCCGGCCTACGCAATAAAACATTCAAGGTCGTTGCATTACGCAATTCATGAATTCCAAGTTTCGACAGGCGTGTTAGATTGTCTGGATTTGGTGCCACCGTTGTAGCCTCTAATCTTTGGATCTCACGTTCTACAGCATTGTATTTTTCCATACAATGGTTGTAAAGTTCTCCGCTAACCAGACCCAATTCATAACCCTTTCCCATTAACCGTTGGTCGGCATTATCCTGTCTTAGAATCAGTCGATATTCGGCACGGGAGGTAAACATACGATAGGGTTCCTGTGTTCCTTTAGTAACGAGATCATCAATAAGCACACCGATATAGCTATCCATTCTTGTCAGCAAAAACGGTTTACGTTTTTGCGATTTAAGTGCTGCATTGATTCCCGCCATCAACCCCTGGCCGGCTGCTTCTTCATAACCGGATGTCCCATTAATTTGCCCTGCATGAAATAATCCACTTACTCGTTTTGTTTCCAGAGAAGGCATTAACTGTGTTGGCGGAACAAAGTCATATTCCACTGCGTAACCTGGAAGAACAATTTCAGCATTTTCTAATCCTGTAATCGTACGAACTAATTGCTGTTGCACATCCTCATCCATGCTCGTGGAAATACCATTGGGGTAAATCCAATCTGTGTCTAGGCCCTCTGGTTCCAAGAAAATATTATGCGATTTCTTGTCGGGGAATTTAATTACCTTGTCTTCAATTGAAGGACAATAGCGGGGTCCTACACCCTCGATGATACCGCTGTATAAAGGTGACCGGTCGATATTGTTGCGAATCACTTCCGCGGTTTTCTCATTCGTTGCGGTAATATGACAAGGTACCTGTTTGCGTTCTATATGAGACGTGGAAAAAGAAAAAGGTCGTGGTATTACATCTCCTTCTTGCACGACGCATCGGGAAAAGTCGATACTATCTCGTTTCAATCGCGGTGGAGTACCTGTCTTCAAGCGACCGAGTTCGAATCCAGCGGCCAGAAACGATTGCGATAATTTTGTCGAAGGTTTTTCACCTACTCTGCCTGCAGGACGACTGTCTAGTCCAATATGTATTCGACCATTTAAAAAAGTCCCAGTAGTGATGACGATGGAATCACATTGAAACTCCAGTCCGCTAGCAGTTCGTATTCCTCTTACTTCATTATTTTCAAAAATCAGTTCATCAACTTCTTCAAAGAGAAGCTCTAGGTTAGCCGTATTTTCAAGAACCCGACGCATGGCATTTTTATATTGGTGTTTATCTGCCTGCGCACGATAGCCGTGGACTGCGGGTCCTTTAGAAGAATTTAATAAACGAAACTGGATGCCGGTCTCATCGATAACCTTAGCCATCTCACCTCCGAGGGCATCAATCTCACGAACAATATGCCCTTTACCTACCCCTCCGATGGCGGGGTTGCATGGCATTAGGGCAATTTTATCTGCTTCAAGGGTGATCAGCGCTGTGGCGCAACCCATTCGCGCAGAGGCTAAAGCTGCCTCACAACCTGCGTGACCTCCTCCTATTACTATGACATCATATCTGTTCATGTTATCTTGCACCTGATTAATCGGAGCCACTATTCTACATTAAAACCCTATTTTTTTAGAATGATAAAACAAACATTCACAATAAATGGATCTTCAGCCGATAAGCGATGAACGACCTAAACTTTGACTTAAAAAAAATTCTGTCCGACCATAAAAAATGGCTGGATTCAAATGGACAGGAAGGAGCACTTGCTGACTTAAAAAACTGGAAGCTTAAGGGTGCTGTATTAATAGGTGCAAACTTAAAAAATGCAAACCTTGAAGGAGCTTATCTTTACGGTGCTTATTTTAAAAAAGCGAATCTCGAAAACTCCAACCTTGAAGGAGCAAATTTGAGGGGTGCAAATTTGAGATGGGCAAACTTGAAAAACACCAACATGAAAAACACCAATCTTGTGAATGCAGATCTGATGCAGGCAAAACTTAAAGATACTTCGTTGGAAGGAGCAAACCTTAAGATGGCCAAGGGCCTTACTTCAGAACAATTGCACGGTGCTGTTCTCAACGATAAAACAGTTCTTCCTGAATCACTAAAGAGAAACTAGTTTATTGGAATACCATTTTCGCAGAATCCATCATGCCGCGCACGGTTGAAGTAGCTTCATCGACAGCCGTTGGTTCATAACCACAGTGGGCAGTACAATCAGCACATTTTTCATTATTTGTGTGGCCGTAGTTTTCCCATTCTGTGGTTTCCATCAACTCCTTAAATGTTTCAGCATAACCTTCATCAAGAAGATAACAAGGTTTTTGCCAACCGAGGACGGAGTAATTTGGATTGCCCCAAGGGGTACATGAGTAATCACGCTTTCCTCTTAAAAATTCTAGGTACAAGGGCGAATGATTGATATCCCAACGACCATTTTTATTCTTTTCAAGAAGTTTATCAAAAAATTCAAAAGTTTTCTTTCGGCCAAAAAAATGATCCTGGTCAGGTGCATCTGGGTATCTGAAAGCAGAGGCCATGGTAATTCCGTCAATACCAAGAGGTTTTAAAAAGTCCAAGAATCTCTCTGCTTTTTCAATAGTAGTATCTTCGAAAAATGTGGTAGCACTGGTAACTCTAAAACCCTTTTTCTTAGCTTCTATGACTGCTTCCGTTGCAAGTTTGAAGGTGCCCTTTTGATCAACCACTCGATCATGATCTTCTTCCATACCATCGAGATGTACAGAAAGAGTCAGATAGGGGCTTACCGGCAAACGATCCAAAAAGTCTTTCAACAAAATAGCATTAGTGCATAGGTAAATAAATCGTTTTTGAGCTATTAGCCCCTCGACTATTTCAACAATAGCCGGATGCATTAAAGGTTCACCCCCTGCAATGGAAACTATGGGAGCGCCACATTCTTTAGCCGCCTTAAAACATTTCTCGGGGCTCATGTTTTGTTTTAATATTTCATTAGGTTTTTGAATTTTTCCGCATCCTATGCATTCCAGATTGCACCTGAATAAAGGTTCAAGCATCATCACTAAAGGATAACGTTTGTTTCCCTTCATCTTTTGCCTGAAAATATAAGAGCCTACTTTAAGTGCTTGAAAAACAGGTACTGGCATTGTCTCTTTTTGTATTAATGTTGAATAAAAAATTAAAGAACAGTCATTATAAGGTGCTTTTAAATAGAGAACAAAGGATTTTATCCTTTGCAATAGATGCACTTAGAATATATTTTGTATAAAATCTCCTAATGGAGTGTGGAAGTAATTTCAAGGAAATAAATCTTTGAAGAAAATCTTTATACTATTAGTAATTACAGTGCTTGCCTTAGCTTTTGACGGCACGTTGGCGAAGGATATATTTGACTATCAACTCAGCAGTTTTACAGATTGGGTATTGGTAATTTTGATATTTGCAATCCTGCTTTCCATTTCCTGGGCCAATTCCACAAAAAATAACTAGAATAAAAATATTCCGGAGAATAAGCACTTCTGAAAGTTTTGATTTGGATCTGTACTATTTCAGGCGGTATTTTTTAGTAGGCTCAATAAAGCATAAGGCTCTACAGGACCATCTGCCTGCACCCACACTGTTCCATTACCTCCATGAGCAACTGAAATACTTTCTCCTGCAATCGTTTCCATAGCATTGATTTTAAATTTATATTGTCCGCTTGGTGAAAGGCATTCGGCTTCATCCCCCAACTCGATTCTATTTCTGACATCAACCTCCATCCATCCCGAACGTTCATTGACCACTTGGCCTCCAAAAATCTGTGGCTGATTAGATTCTTGCGGTGAATCAAATCTTTCTGTTTCGCGATTTGCTGCAGAAATTAGGAAAGCAGAGGTAAAACCTCGATTAGCTGTTTTGCCTATTTCTTCGATCAGGCTAGGATTAAAATTTCGATTTTCTTCCAAATCATCGATTGCACGTCGGTAAGCTCTAGTGACCAAGGAGAGATAATAAATTGATTTGGAGCGACCCTCGATTTTAAATGATATAACACCCGCCTTTTTCATTGGGCCCAGAAACTCTATGGCTCGAAGATCTTTAGAGTTCATGATATACGTGCCATGCTCATCTTCCTCAACAGGCATTAGCTCTCCATCTCTTTGCTTCTCCTCAATTGCGTACTGACCTTTGATGGGAACATATTCTTCCATGTCTTTGCCTTTTTCCTCATGGATATCATATTCCCAGCGACAGCTATTGGTACAAGTTCCTTGATTCGCATCGCGGTGATTAAAATAGTTCGAAAGCAAACAACGACCGGAATAAGCGATACAAATTGCTCCGTGGACAAAAGATTCTAATTCCATTCCCGAGACCCGTGCATGAATTTCAGTTATTTCTTCGAGAGATAATTCACGCGATAAAATAACCCGCTTTACCCCAAGGTTGTACCAAAATTCTACAGATGGCCAGTTGATGGTATTTGTTTGCACTGATAAATGAACAGGAATTTCCGGAAACTCCTTCAAGGCAAACTGAATCATCCCCGGATCCGCCATAATAAAAGCATCAGGCCCCATCTCCGCATGTTGAGCTAAAGATTTTTTAAAAGATTCAATTTTTCGATTGGGAGGAAGAATATTGGCCGTTATATAAATTTTTTTACCCATTTTATGGGTGTAATCTATTGCATCTTTAAGCAAGTGATCCTTAAATGGATTCTCTTTTGCTCTGAGAGAAAATTTTGGGATACCTGCATATACCGCATCAGCACCATAGGCGAGAGCATATTTTAATTTTTCGGGACTTCCCGCAGGAGATAATAATTCCGAATTCATAATAATTATAAAGATTCAATAATAATATTTGTTTAACATCTTGAGTGGCTCAGCTTACACTACCTTTATATCTCACTGCAAGCATGTAAACCCTATCATTGAAGGGTCGTATGGCTGCATTAGGCTGTTTTTCGAGAACGGAAAATGAGAAAAGCGCCTGCCACTAAAAGGAAAAGGCTATAAAAACTACCTCGGCTGAGATCCATAATGAGAGGTGCGTCGGGCTCGCGAAATTGTTCACCAAAAATACGCACTACTGCATAGAAAGCCAGAAATTCTCCTGTGAGTCTACCTGATGTTGCTAAAACTCCAGTCCGCCAGAATCGCCATTGACTATAAATAAGCAACAATAATCCTTCCAATGCTGCTGCATAAAGTTGCGATGGATGTCGAGGCATAATCAATTCAAGAGGTGTTCCAAGTGGCGCGCTCTGCGGGAAGATGACAGACCAAGAAACGGTGGAAATTTTTCCCCATAATTCTCCGTTGATAAAGTTAGCAATACGGCCCAATAAAATTCCGGGAGGAACTAAAGGACATAAAATATCGCCGAGTTGTAGAAAGCTAATTTTAATTTTTTTCGATATCCACCAACAGGCAAGCACCACACCGATGAACCCACCATGACTTGCCATGCCACCTTTCCAGACCTGGAGTATAATCCACGGTCGGTGGATGACATCCTGAAAAGCATAGAAAAACATATATCCTAATCGCCCACCCAAAAGGACACCTACCATAATTGCTGTAATCGTTAAGGATTGTTCTTCCTGTGTAAGCGCTACCTTGCCATGTTTGCAAAAAATATATAATAACCAGATAGCTACGAGAAACCCTAACGCGTATGCTAGTCCGTAATAGCGAATGCCAAAATTTTCTGTGAATTGAAAAAGGAAAGGGTCTAAATCATGAACCCAATATTCGGTTTTAGACACGGCGACCTTTTAAGGTGAGAGTTAGAAAAAACGAGGTCGTGCTGCTTAAAAAATTTTTATTGCTGCAAGAGTGAAGCCGCTTCAATAGCTCCATAGGTAAAGATCATGTCGGCTCCAGCGCGTCTCATACTCAAAAGAGATTCCATAAGACAGCTTTCATAATCCAACCAACCTTTTTCTGCTGCTGCTTTTAGCATCGCATATTCGCCGCTGACATGATAAGCGGCAATGGGTAATTCAGAATGTTCACGGGTCAAACGTATCACATCGAGATAAGGTAGGCCAGGTTTGATCAACAGCCAGTCGGCTCCTTCTTCTTCGTCCAAATGTATTTCACGGATAGCTTCGCGAGTATTTGCCGGATCCATTTGATAGGTTTTCTTGTCCCCTTCTTTAGGTGTCGATTCCAATGCATCACGAAAGGGCCCATAAAATGCTGAGGCATATTTTGCACAATAGCTACAGATCAAAACATTTTCGAACCCAGCCTCATCAAGAGCCCAACGAATCGCTTCAATTCGTCCATCCATCATATCTGAAGGAGCAACGACATCAACCCCAGCCTTAGCTTGTGCAACTGCCATAGCGGCCAGTAGCGGCAGAGTTTCATCATTGAGTATTTGTCCATTCTGGACGAGACCGTCATGCCCATCGCTGGAATAAGGATCCAATGCCACATCCGTGATAACTACCAATTCAGGTACTTCTTTTTTTAATTCTTTAACCGCTCGTTGCAATAGACCGTCCGGATTTACACTTTCTTTACCTTCTGGATTTTTTAGGGAATCATCAATGGCAGGGAAAAGAGCAACCGCTGCAACACCTAAATCAAAAGCCTTTTTTGAATCAGCAACCAATTGATCTATAGAAAGTCGCGATATACCTGGCATTGAAACAATAGGTGTTCTTTGGCTTTTTCCTTCTTGAACAAAAGTAGGCCAGACCAAGTTTTTAGGTTGGATAGTTGTTTCTCCAACGAGAGCGCGGATTCTTGGGGTCAATCGGTTTCTTCTAGGACGGTTTATCATGGCGTATCTTATTGTTGAAAAAGGTATTTTGCCTACTTATGAGAGGATAACCAATCATTTTTAGCAATGCAACCTGTTTCCAAAAAAACAAAACCCTGCCGGGCCTCGACAGGGTTCGAAATAAAAGCATCGTCTTAAAGACGGTTTATAAATGGCTCCGGTGAGAGGACTCGAACCTCTAACACATCGGTTAACAGCCGATTGCGCTACCATTGCGCCACACCGGAATGGTTTTATGAGAATTTTCGATTTTAAAGGTTTGAAAATTAAACTTGTTTTACCATATTGTCAAGCGGAATTGTACCCCCTAAAAAGGGATTGATTGCTTTTACGCTAAGGGTTTTGGTCTATTTACGCATTCGGAGCATGAAAGGCGAGGAAGAATATTATTTGATCCATACCCAGTGGTTAGCCCATTTCCATACGTCCTTCGAGGGATTTCAGCAGGGTGACGGAATCGGCGTATTCGATATCGGATCCTACCGGCAAGCCCCTAGCGATGCGTGTAACTTTTACATTTAGTGGTTTAAGAAATTTTGAAATATAAACGGCGGTAGACTCACCTTCCATATCTGGATTGGTAGCAAGAATCACTTCTCGAACATTTTTGCTAGCAACTTTCTTTTTTAAAAGTTCAATATTCAAATCGTCTGGGCCAATTCCATCCAACGGAGAAATGACCCCCATTAAGACATGATACACGCCTTTGTAATAGCCCATATTTTCCATAACGTAAACGTCATGAGGTTCTTCTACGACACAAATCTGTTTTTGGTCTCTGGAGCTATTAGAACAAATTCCACAAGGATCAGTTTCGGTTATTCCGTGACAAACAGAACAGAGGATAATTTTATCTTTTATATTTTGAATTGCATTTGCAAGTTTGGTGGCTTGATCCACTTTACTGCGCATCAAAAAGAACGACAAACGCTCAGCAGTCTTTTGTCCAACCCCTGGGAGCCTTTTCAATTCTTCTATAAGTTCTGTTACCGCCGTTGGTCTTTTCATAGGGTGGCGCTAAATTATATAGCAATATCTTTTTTAATTAGCATCTGTTCTACAGGGATTGATAAATTGTTTTTCCATTTTCTCTAATGTTCTGGGCATATGCGTCGCTAGGGATATCCGAATCCCAATGAAGTTCGTAAAGACCCTCCATGCCTTTAAATTTAATTCACAGTATATTTAAATGTATTGAAAAAAATTTTAGAAATTTGCGAAGTTACATTTCTTAAGTCGGGGGGAATAAGCCGGGAATTTTTATGCCCCCGGTCACTTTTGTCATTTCACCCTGAGCCAATTGTTTAACCTCCTTGCTGGCTTCGTTGACGGCACCCGTAATCAAATCTTCGAGAACTTCTCGGTCTTTCATGTTAATCAGTTCATCATCAATTTTAATGGATATGATCTCATTGAGTCCATTTGCCACAACTTTTACCATACCGCCACCGGTGCTTACTTCAATTGTCTTTTCAGCTAAGCCTTCTTGAATTTCAGCAAGTTTAGATTGCATTTCTGATGCTTGTTTGAATAACCCTGTCCAACCTTTATCAAACATGATATTTATAAATGCCCAAGAACATTTTCCTCCTTTTTCGTAATAACTATCATTTGACCACAATGCCTCCAAAAATGTCCAGAGCGTCTTGAATAATTTCCGATTCAGATTTCTGTTTTCCAGTTTCAGGGGCTATGAACTTTTTTTTTTCTTCATTAGTAGATTGAATAGGAGACTCCTGAATAGACGTGTCGAGGATTAATTTTATATTCACGTCATCACCACAAACTGTCTTTATGGTTTCTTTCAGGAACTGAATATTTTCGGGCGCCTCTACTAAATCAAAAGTAAAGTTATCAGAAAATGCCAGTTGAATTTCCTTATCGCTAAAAACCGGTACCTGACATTTTTCAAGATAATGCTCAAAAAATGGTTTTGTACTTGCAACCTGTTGCTTGATTTGATCCCATAAAACCTGAGTATTCTGATTGCCCGTTACTGAAACAGTAGGGCTTTCTTTAGAGTTTTTTTTTCTTGAAAAGTGTTGAACCGGCTCGATATTATCGTTTTCAGCCTGGTTGATCTTTTCTATGAGTTCATCGATTTTTTTAAAGGGTCGTGTTTCTATCAATCGCAATAAAGCCATTTCAAAAACCATTTGCGATAGGGAACTTTTTTTCATTTCCATTTCGGCTTTTGATAGAACCGAAAACATAACCTGCAACTCATCGGCGTGAAAATATTCTGCCTGTTTTTTTAAGGTTTCTAAACTACAGGTATGGGTATTAATCAAAGTTTCAGGCTGATTTGAAAATTTCACTATCAAAAGATTTCTTAAATACTCCATAAGGCTGCGACAAAATAACCCAAGATCTTTTCCCTGTTTTACTATTTCCTGTATTAATGTAACCAGAACTGCTGGCTGTCGATCAATTAACCGGTCAATAAAAGTTTCAAGAGTATTTCCGCCGACAATGCCCAACACCGCTTCAACGGATTCAGCATCTACTTTTCGACCGCTGTAGGCAATTACCTGATCTAACAAGCTCTGCGCATCGCGCATACTGCCCGCCCCAATTTTTGAAATATCTTCCAGGCCTCTTTTTTCGATATCAATTTTTTCCTGTTTGCAGATCAATTCCAGTTGCTGAGTGATTTGGGACTGCGACAAGGGTTTGAACTCAAAACATTGACAGCGGGAAAGAATGGTTTCGGGAATTTTTATTAGCTCTGTTGTAGCAAAAATAAAAATTACCCGTGGCGGAGGTTCTTCAAGTGTTTTTAACAATGCATTAAAAGCACTTTTAGAAAGCATATGGACTTCATCAATGATGTAAACCTTGTACCGAGCTGCTGAGGTGGCATATTGTACGTTATCTATCAAGTCGCGAACTTCCTGAACCCCATTGTTGGAAGCACCATCTATTTCCTGGACATCAATGCAATTTCCTTCAGTTATTTCAGTGCAAAAGGTACAAAGACCACAAGGGTCAACGATAGGACCCTTTTCACAATTGAGGACACGGGCAAGAATTCGTGCGGTTGTTGTCTTACCCACACCACGAGTACCAGAAAATAAAAAAGCGTGCGAAATACGCTCCAGCTCTATTGCGTTTGAAAGGGTGCGGACAATATGCTCTTGTCCAATCAACTCACTAAATTTCTGAGGGCGCCATTTCCGGGCTGAAACCTGGAAGTCCATAGGGTAGAACCTTATATAAAAAGCGAAAGGGAACTAAAGGTAGAATTGTTGGGGATCTCACAGCACATATGGGATTTTGTTACCGCTGCTTCCTTCCGGACCTGACGGGTTTCACAAAGCCATGTTGCGTGAGGCCCAACAAAACTACCAAAATAACTTCCCTCTATTGAGGGGTGAATATATTTTTGTTGATAAACAAACACCAACTTGATTTAACGAGAATTCAACACTCCCTCCTGCGGCTGCCCATTTTCCAATGAGGGTAGTGATGTATAAAACTGAATTTCGTTCGATTTTCCTTTACATCGCTTCACGTTGCAACATTTTTCTTAAGCAAATCCATGGCGTAAAAATAAATTGCTGCAAAGCCTTGTGTTTTCTACCGTATCTCTTTTTCAGGGAAAACCAAGGAATAGTAAAAAGTACGATGCCTACCACGAGTTTATGGGTTGATAAAATACTTCGCTCTTACTTGCTTGGGTCGGACTTTTGTCTTAATACCCGATTTACATTTTTGTGTTTTCTGTTAGAAAAGGTGGTGGTCTGTCTCCAAGCTACTTTCGGTTAAATTGACCTTCTTTTTACTCAGAGGGGGCGGGGACATTTTGTTGATTACGACAGACCGGGAAGAAGGATTTTTAATTCTTCGGCGATCATGCCAATGGCTAGGCTACCCAAGAGCAATCCCATGATCTGATGAATAAATTTAATCCCTGTTTTGCTAAGGCTATTTAATATGATCTTGCTTAGCTTGAGGGTAATCCAAATTAGAAACCCAGCTAAAATAAATTCGGATAGAATAATAACTCTTTCAAGTCGGGTAGAAATCTCGTCTGATTGAATGATGACAATGCTGAGGGCAGCAGGTCCAATAAAAAGTGGGAATGTAAGTGGCATCAGCGAGATATCCTCCTTATCGTCGATTTCTTCTGAAAAAGAATAGAAATTTTTTTCATTGGACAACATGGTGAAGGAAATATAGACAAGGAATATCCCACCAATAAGTTTAAAGGCAGACATTTTTATGCCGAAGAAAGCAATGATATATTTCCCAAATAAAAATGAGGCTACCAATAAAATTACAGCTGAACAGGCAGTTTTTAGCGCAATAGATTTGTGCTCTGCATCTGTTTTATGAGAGGTTAACGCAATATATACAGGGATGTTGCCAATCGGGTCTATAACGGCAACAAGAATTATGAATGTTTTAATCAATTCGGTGGCATCCATCTTTTACTCCTTTGCTCTCCGCTGGTAGTGAAGCTCATTGGGCTCTGAGTTAATATCTAGAATAGGGTATTTATCTCAATATTTCACTAATAAGTCGGACAGATTTAAATTCTGGTATTCTTTTGGGGACTGTTATATAATGAATCAATACTTTATGTGGTTATAGCCGTCTAGGGAATTACAGGTGTAGTGGTTTTTGGTTGTGCAGTATCCGACCCCAGATTTTCTCCCCCGTTTTCTCACTAAGCTCAAACCCCCTAAAAATTTTTGTTAGAAGACTACCGAGTCGCTGATTGCGGAGTTTAATCTAACGACGTCTAAGTTTGTCAAAAGACGTTTTTTATCTTCAATTTATAAGGAAATTATGCATACCAACATAACACCACAAACACCTAATGGATTCGATTCTCTAAATTTGATAAGCCCCTTATGTAGGGCAGTTAATGAGAAAGAATATTCGAACCCAACCCCCATCCAAATGCAAGCTGTTCCGCATCTTTTAAAAGGCCGAGATCTTTTGGGATGTGCGCAAACAGGAACAGGAAAAACAGCGGCATTTGCATTACCAATCCTTCAACGCTTGAAAGAAAATTATCAACCAGTTGGGCGGAAGGAGATACGTTCTCTAATCCTGACTCCAACACGGGAACTTGCAGTGCAGATCATGGAGAGTTTTGAGGATTACGGGCGCTATTTAAATTTAAAACAGACTGTTATTTATGGCGGCGTAAGACAGGAAAAACAAGTTAAAGCCCTTAAATATGGAGTTGATATTCTGGTGGCCACTCCAGGAAGGTTGTTGGATTTGCACAACCAGAAATATTTACGTCTTGACAAGGTAGAGGTTTTTGTTCTCGATGAGGCAGATCGCATGCTGGACATGGGCTTTCTGCCAGATGTGAAAAAAATTCATTCCTTTATAACCAAAACTAGTCAGACTATGTTGTTCTCAGCTACCATGCCTATTGAGATACAACGTCTTACCAAAGGCTTCTTAAAAGACCCGATAAAAGTTGAGGTGGCTCCGCCTTCCACTACTGTTGATAAAATCGATCAGCGGGTATTATTTGTAGACCGGGAAAATAAGGGGGCATTGCTAAAATCCATGTTGGAAGATGCAACAATCGAAAGAGCCCTTATCTTTGCTCGTACCAAGCACGGAGCCAATAAGATTGTAAAAAATCTGAGTAAAGGCAAAATCAAGGCAGATGCAATTCATGGAAACAAATCACAAGCGGCTCGGTTAGAAGCTTTGAATAAATTCAAAACTGGGAAAATCCGTGTTCTAGTTGCAACTGATATAGCATCTAGAGGGATCGATGTGGATGGAATAACTCATGTAATCAACTATGAATTGCCGAACGAACCGGAAAGCTATGTCCATAGAATCGGCAGAACGGCAAGGGCAGGAGCCGCAGGTATAGCTCTATCCTTATGTGACTTGGGAGAACTCGGTTATTTGAAAAAGATTGAACGCACGACAAATAAATCTGTAGTGATGGAGAAAGATCATATCTATCATTCGGAAACCATTGCTTCCAAAAGAGGTCGTTCCTCGGGATTCAAGACCAGGTCGACTCAGAAAAAGAGGTTCTATGGCAAAGGTTCATCTTCGAGAAAAAATAGCAAGCCTGCTACGAGAAGAGGTCGGTATCAACGTGAAAGACCAGAGCGTGGCAGGAAAAATTAGAAATTTAGTTTTTGCTGAGGTGTTCCTTTTTTAAGGATAGATTTGGTATGATAATGCCTGATAAAAATATTTTTAAGGTGAATTATGATGCTTAAATTCATGGCCTGGTTTTCAGCTTTTGTCACCATCGGGTTTATAGTATTGATGGTATTCGACTACGGATAATAAAGTAGGTAGAGTTATTGAGCTAGATTCATGAAGGTCACGCCCCCTTTAATCAAAGCATTTTTCATTTTTCCCATGAATATTATGGGGACGATCCCGGGTTTTCTTCTTTGGTCTTCGCGGGAGGGTGGATTTTTTGAAAAATACCCGCTGAGTTTTGACCTCATTCGATCTTTCCCGGGTGGACTTTTAATCGGTGTCGGTGCAAGCCTATGTTGGATAGCCGTTTCTCTGTTCTCAGAATACGGAGGTGGCGGGACACCTGCCCCGTATGATCCCCCAAAATATTTTGTGGCGCGTGGTGTATATAGACATGTAAGAAACCCTATGATGATAGGAGTAATTCTGGTTTTATTGGGAGAGGCGATGCTCTTTGGGTCTTTACCTGTTTTTATTTGGGCCCTTATTTTTTTCCAAGCATGTCTGGTTTTAATACCTTTTTGGGAAGAACCCGACCTGGAACATAGGTTTGGAGAAGCCTATTTGGAATACAAACGCAAAGTCCCAAGATGGATTCCTAAACTAAAATCCGAACCTCGGACAGATTTAAATGGACAATGAAAAAGAAAAATATTCGTTGATCGATTGGATAGGCAGCTTGATCGGGTTCGTAGTGATAGGTTTTATTGTTTTTATACTCCTCTGGCCTCTTATTGATCCTACCCCAGATAAATCTTCTTCACTGAAAGAAAACATTCATAAGGCTATAGGAAAATAAGCATTTCCTAATCAAACGGAGGCTGGCTTTTTCTTTGGTATTCTTCTTCTGTTAAATTCATTCTCCCAAGAATAAATTTTTTTTTCCTTTCTGCAATGGAAACGACCAAAGAATCCTTTTTTTCTTTTCCGAGTTGCCTGGAAATTTCGATTTCCCTTATAGCTTTTTTCCATTCTTCCAAGCTTTCATAAACACTGATTAAATTTAAATGGGCCTGTGTATGACTTGAGTCTATTTCTAGCACTTTGTTGTAGTACTCTTTGGATTTTTCCAAATTCTGGTGATACCAATACTCTAAAGCGATTTTGAAAAGAATTTCAGGATCATTCTTTTTAAGATCGGCGGCTATAAGGTATTGTTCGACGGCAAGGTCATTGCGGGTTATCATTGAATAGGTTTTCCCCAGCCCTAGCCTAGAGTTTAAATTTTTAGGATCAATAGCGATGGCATTTTTAAAGGCCTCGACAGATTCATTTTTTTTGTCGGCTTCAAAAAGGATCAGACCTATTTGGTTATAAGCAGGAACAAATTTAGGGTCAATTTTAACGGCCATATTTAAAATTTCAATGGCCTCGTCGTAGGCGCCAATTCTTT
Source organism: Nitrospinales bacterium (assembly GCA_022450865.1). Lineage (GTDB taxonomy): Bacteria > Nitrospinota > Nitrospinia > Nitrospinales > VA-1 > UBA8687. The sequence continues at coordinate 29,856 of JAKUOQ010000004.1, forward strand.
GCTTTTCTTTGGAGTTTTCGAGTAAAACTTTCGGGTCTTTAGATAAAGCTGCTGTCTGAGCATCTTCAGTCGTTTCAATGGTGCTGTCACAGGCCATCAGCATCATGAAAATATAAAGAAAAACTATTGCAATTTTTGCAGTCATTCCCGATTAACCATAAAAATGTTTAAATTACTATTTGCTCCTTATTATTACCTTATAATGTAATGATTAACAAGATGTGCAGGTGAGCACTTTGTTTCATAATTATTTCTTTGATGAAGTATAGATATTTTTATAATAAAATCCTTTTTGATAGTTTTTAAAAAATTATTCTCAAAACTTAAAATGTATAGGCCGGGCAAACACAATGTCAGATGTGCTTTCATATTTAGAAAATGAAGATGGAGAGTTTGCGATTCCCTGTCAAATAAAAATTGCTGAAGATTGTGTCCAGCAGGGTGAATTTTGCGAAGATAAGGAAGACGCCCGGGAGTGGGTTGAAGATGAGTGCTGGATTTCTTCCGGCGAAGGTTATTTCTGCACCCAATGTAATGAACAGGTCCTGCGTAATATTGCAAACCTTGCCACCAAAAAGATGATCTAGCCAGCGTAATGCTGAACTTAATGAACTGATAAGTATAAACAGTTAAATACTGTTTGGCTTTTAATTTAGTTCGTTAAACAGTTAATTAGAAAAAATACTATCCATTAAGAATCTTAAAAATAGTTAGCTCATTAATTCTCTGATTAGTTTCCTGCAGCTTAGCGACGCATAATATGAAAATAATTGAAATCGTAACGCCTATTGAAAACTTTTTTGCTGTGGAAAGTATTATTACCCGGCACCAGTCTGAAATTCTTTGGGTGAATATTGATGAGGATAAGAAGAAAAAAAGGGTCCGTGCATTGGTCAGCGATGACCAGCGACAATCTGTGCTGGATGCTTTGCAGGGATTATTTCGCGGCGATGACCATTCAAAAATCCTTGTTATGGCGGTAGAGGCCTCGCTGCCAAGAAAGGAAGTGGCCTCGAAGATAAAAGATTCTTCAGATAAGTCCAGTACCACTCGCGAAGAACTTTATAACGAAATAGAAAAAAATACTCGACTCGACTCTACTTATTTGTTGCTAGTTTTTTTATCGACCGTTGTTGTTTCAATTGGCTTGTTGGAAAATAATGTTGCGGTGGTCATCGGTGCGATGGTTATCGCTCCTCTTTTAGGGCCAAATATTGCCTTGGCTTTGGGTGCGGCATTGGGTGATATGCCGCTCATGTGGAAGGCTTTTAAAACAATGGTGACGGGAATTGGATTGGCATTATTTCTTTCTATATGTGTTGGATTTTACCATCCCATGAATTTAGATAGTCCGGAACTTATGGCACGAACAGATGTGGGATTGGATTCGATTGCTTTGGCATTGGCTTCTGGTGCAGCTGCAGTGCTTTCTTTGACAACGGGACTTTCCAGTGTGCTGGTAGGGGTGATGGTAGCGGTTGCGTTATTACCTCCCACTGCTACTCTTGGAATCATGCTGGGTGCGGGACATGTTCAGCTTGCAATTGGTGCAGCCATATTGCTTGCGGTAAATATTGTTTGCGTGAATCTGGCGGCAAAAATGGTGTTTCTGTTAAGAGGCATTAAACCTCGGAGCTGGTTAGAAAAACAAAAAGCCACACAATCGATGACGACTTATTTAGTAATATGGATGTTTTCTCTAACCATACTTTTGGTTGTTATTTTATTCCGCCATGGGTATTTTCTCTGACTATACTTTTGTTTGTGCGAAATCATAACTACCATTTAAGTTATTAGCTAATGATTCAGTCGGTACGATTAGGCTTTTCAAGAGATATAGGTTCTATTCCGATTGGCTTGTCAGTAATTTGCAAAACATCCTTATCCAATTTATTCAATTCCTTATGAGCCGTATTGTAATGGTTTACCGTTGTGCTGAGAGAGTTACCAAGTTTTCCCATATATTGATCATAATTCCCTAAATGTTTCCCGAGTTCTTCTACTCTTGCTATGATTTCTTTAGCCGAAGCCTCTATTTTTAATGCCCGAAATCCCTGGATTACAGTTTGTAGATAGGCCATGAATGAGGTTGGTGAGACAATAATTACTTTCTTCTCAAAGGCATATTCAACCAGATCACGTGAGGAGGCTTTCACAGACCCGATAGAATTAGATAACAAGTCATAGAAAATGGTTTCGGACGGGATAAACATGAATGCAAAATCGAGAGTATTTTCATTCGGGCGGATGTACTTAGATGTTTCTAGTATTCGTCCTTTTACGTCTTGGATGAATGCCCTTGCCAATCTATCTTGTTCGGCTTTTGTTTTTTCTTCTATCAGTCGGTTATAGTTTTCCATGGGAAACTTTGAATCAATCGGAAGAATGGTTTGTCCATCGACTTTTCCAAAAAATATCACAGCGTCTGCTGTATCTCCGTCATTGAATTTGTACTGCAAGGAATAGTGCTCTGGAGGTAAAACATTTTTTAAGACCGTTTCCAGAAAAAACTCCCCAAGTACGCCGCGTTGTTTTGGATTCATCAGGATATTCTGGATGGTTTTGAGTTGATTAGTTACATCGATGACTTGTTTATTGGTCTCATTGACTTTTGTAAGTTGCTGAGTGATATCCTTGATGAGCTTGTTGGATTCACCGATTTGACTTCTCATCGATTCATTCGATTCGCCGAGTTTTTTATCCAAGGTTTCAACCACTTTACTCAACTGTTCCTGGATCAAGAGAATGCTCTGGTCCTCTATTTTCGAATTATTTTTCCTAAGTAGTATCCATATCAAAATAACTGCGGCAACGACCAATCCTATCAATACTTCAACCACTGAGCTGTCCTCCAATGATTCCTGATTTGATGTTTTCTAACCAGCGCATTGTTGTGGATCCTAACGAGTTTGAAAATTCGTTACTTAATTTAATTAACGAGGTATTGAAAAAATATTGTTTTGATAGAAGCAAAGAACAAATGGATAAAGCCAAACTCTGTCATTTTTTAATATAACTTGTTGTTCTAAAATAGAATATTGGAATTTGGTTGTTGTCTCAAGGATTTTCTTGCTTCCTTTGGATGGCTCCTCCATAATTTCTGGATGGAATACCGTCGCTTTGGTAAGACCAACGAAAAAATCTCTGTAATTACCCTTGGTGGCATGCGTTTCAAGCATGGTTGGAATCCGCCACGAAATCATCTTCCTGCCGAATCAATTAAAAATTGTATCGAAATCACAAAGAAGGCGTTCGATGTCGGCATCAATCATATAGAAACAGCCTATGGGTATATGAAGAGTGAAAACCTTTATGGAATTTCCCTAAAAGAATTAGGAGTGCCGCGCGACCAATTCAAAATGATGACAAAAGGCGCACCGATGACAGGAGATGAAACTCGGGCCTTGGTAGAGGAGCAATTAACCAGCTTGAAACTGGATTTCATCGATTTTTATGGCTGGCATGGAATTAATAATGAAGAAAGATTGCTAGCCGCTATTAAGCCCGGGGGACCCGTAGAGGTTTTGCATCGAATGAAGGAAGAAGGCCTGGTGCGTCACATTGGGTTTTCCACACACGCTCCGCTGGATATAATTTTGCGAGCCCTAAATACTGATTTATTCAGTTTCGTAAATCTCCATTACTATTATTTTTTTCAGCGCAATCTTGCGGCCGTTCAACTAGCTGGGAAAAAGGATATTGGTGTTTTCATTATTTCCCCAAATGAAAAGGGAGGAATGCTTTGGAAGCCTTCAGTCATTGTTAGGGAAGACTGCGCACCCATGACAGCAATTCAGTTCAATGGCCGGTTCTGTCTTGAGCATCCTGAAATCACCACTCTAAGTATGGGAATCCATGAACTGGAGCATTTTCCGCAGAATCTTTCAATTTTAAGTGAAGAGAAAATTTATACTGATAAAGAGCAAAAAATTCGTGGGCAGATGGACGGTCGATTAAATGAAGTGGCAGAACTTTGTACTATTTGCAATGAATGCTTACCTTGCCCTGAGGAAATAAACATTCCTGAAGTGTTACGTTTTAGAAACTTGTTGCAAGCGTATGATATGGAAGACTATGGAAAGTTTCGTTACAACATGTTTGAGGGAGAGGGCCATTGGTTTCCGGGAAACTTTGCATCAAAGTGCACCGAGTGTGGAGATTGCCTTCCCCGATGCCCGGAAAAACTGGAAATCCCTAAACTTTTATTTGATACCCACAATAGATTATTTGACAGGGGGGCTTGGATAAAAAGCAAGCTGCTTTACCTGATGTTAAATATTTATAGCTTCATAAAAAAATTTGTTACGGGGATGGGGGGGGGAATAAGATAAGAAATTTAATATGAGTTTTTAAGGGAGTCATAAAAAAATATAATATTATATTTACTGACCTTAAAAATTTATTGCCCTTGGATATTGTTGTAATTATCGCCACATTTTAGGCGCTGGGAGCTTTTTGGCAGGTTTCCTTCAATTCCCAGGCATTTCGATAGGAGTCGTCTTTTTTAATAACCTTTTCAAGAAGAGGGAGCGCCTTGGTGCATTTATTTAGAAGGGTGAAAATTTCTGCCATCATAAATTGCAAATGAATTTCATCGGGATCGATTAGGTTATAACGGCCTCCATACATAAGAACTTCTTTTGCTTCTCCAAGCCCACGATAGCTTTTTACAATACTCTGCAATACCTTTAGATTCATTTGGTCTTCTTGCAGCAAGGGGAGGGAATATTCTAAAGATTTCAAGTATTCCTTTTTTAAATTGTAGAACTCTGCAAGAGATCTTAGTAGAACTGGGTCTTGCGGATTTTTTTCTACTTCTTTTAATAGACTGACTAGCCCGATCTCTCTCATAACGGTACTAATTTGCTGAGGATCATATTTAGCGGTGTTTTGAAAGAAGATAAGAGCCTCTTCTTTTTTTCCTGACTCCAGCAGATTGTATCCCATATAAAGGCTGGCGAAACTCAGATTAGGATTTTTTTCTAAAACCAATCGCAGAATTCTCATGCTTTGTTCATAGTTACCGATCTGGTAAAAACTGTGAGCTAAATTGAGCATGTACTTTAGATTGTCGGGTTCTTCTTCAATGAGTTGGGCCAAACGTTGCATTTGTTTTCGGTCAGCCTGCAGGTGGTATCGGAATAGGTCGTCATCCTCAACCAGAGTCATGGCTTTTAAAAGCTGGCCGCGGTTGCTATACATAACCCCGCGCTGGTAGAGGTCCATTGCATCATAATGGATTTTTAATTTTTGCCTATTTTCTTTTGATAGGTTCGTTATTTGCTTTGCGACATCATCAAACCTCGCGCGGTTGAATACATACCTTTCTTGCCCGGGTACCCCAATCACGTTTCCCAGTTCTAAATAAAATTCAATGGCCGGGTGATTGTCAGTAATAAGAGGATAACCTTCCCCAAGTTTGACGACCTGTTCGTTGAGTAGCCATATGTTGCTCAGAAAAGAAAAGATGTCTGGAATTTCAATATCCTTCAACGCTTTTTTAATTTCTGGTTCTTGCAGACGTTCGTTTAGTTTATTGAAATCAATCTTAATGGGTTGATCAGAACCGATAATGAGAATTTCGTTAGCGACAGAAAGCCATCCCATGGTATAGGGGAAAACAGATTGAAAAGTTTTGAAGTGCATGGCAACTTCTTCTTCTCCCTGGCTGTGCAGGGGGATCCATTGCGCTGAGATACCGCCAGGTTTAAGTTTCCTTTTCTGTAATTCATAATATTCCTTGGTATACAGGTTGACCGTAAAGGCAGTGCGCGGGGGCGGAGGTTCTGAGGTAATGACGTCATAAAATTTATGGGTCGTTAACAAATGATTTCGACCATCCTGAATCACAAAATTCACTTTAGGGTTGGACAGAACATCATGGTTTTGATCCGCAAACATTTTTCCTGCGTTAATAACACTGGAGGATAGTTCCAGGCTATCGACGGTTTTTACTCGAGGGTGAATTCCTGCTGCACCTGTGGTCTGACCTGTTCCAAAACAGACTACTAGAACATCATCGGGTTTATCCACAAGAAGAATCGGAACATGCGCAAAAAGTTTCATATAACGAGTAGCGATCATGTTTGACGCCGACATGGAAATGCCATTGGTAATCAACCTTTTCGCAGATGGATCGAGCAATCCGTATTCGTCTTTGAATACAGCAACGGTATCGGACAAGCCTTCTTCAAAATAAATCAGTTTGTTTATATTTCGTTTCCCGGCACTATCGCGCATGAAGAAAGAATTGAATAAATCATTTGGAATAGACATATTTATAAAAAGAATCAGAGCAACAAATACTATCGTCATGGCTTTTCTAATTGTGAGCGTCAAATAATCACTGGTGCGAAACAAAAGAACCATGATAAATAAATTGATCGTTGCGAGTAGGGCAAGGCTGGCCTGGCTGCCAAAGTTAGGCAGGAAAAGAAAACCAGAAAAAAGAGAACCAAAAATAGCACCCATTGTATTCGCGGCATAAATCTGGCCGGTTGCCTGTCCGATATTTTCATGTTTGTTTGCTATTAGTTGAATAAGCAAAGGAAAACACATTCCGAGAAGTAAAGTGGGAACCAACATAAGAGCTGCTGAATCTCTAAAGTAGTTCCAGAAGGCCATAGCAGGATTGCCCAGGTTGTATGCGTTCCAAGGGGGAGAAAGAATAGACTCTATTCCATAAATGGAGCCAATAACATAAATTCCGATTCCTCCTTGTAAAACCATAAGAATAGTGTGTGAGTTTTTAATTTTTGATGAAAATGGAATAAGTAAAAGGCTTCCCAGAAAAATACCCAATAAAAAGACAGTGAGCATCATACTGAATGAGTAAACCGTGCTGGCGATGCTGAATACCAAAAGGCGTGTCCATAAAACTTCATAAGCAAGAGCGGTGAAACCGCAAATGAAACTGATTCCCATCCAGAATTTTTGTTCGGGACTCCAACCCATCTTTGGAAGTCTGATTTTAGGAAGGCTAAATTTAACAATGCCCCCGTTTTCTTTATAAATACTCAGGGCACTAATGCCAATAATGAGGTTGCCAGTAGCGGCCATCAAAACTGTTTGTAATACTCCGAAAGCCCCCATCAAGAAAAATCCCGTAATCAAACAACCGAACGCGGCTCCCAGGGTGTTCAGCGCGTAAAGCAGGCTTACTTGTTTTCTTATGCGCTTGTCGTCAGTAACGCAATATTTGCTGATGAGAGGAAGGGTTGCGCCCATAAATGTTGTGGGTATTAACATCAATGTGAAGGAAAAAACCACTCTCAAAAAATTTTGTAGAGCTGGAGATTCTGGAAGGAAGCTGTGGAACAAGGAGTAAACTTCAGCAAAATTAGCAAAAATAAGAGAAAGAAGGCCACCGCTTACAAATATCAATATTTCAATCCACCCGTACACCAAAAGCGCAGTCGAAGAAGAGTCTGTGCTATTTGCGGATAATTTATCTATTGCATGGCCAAAGAGATAGCTGCCAAATCCCAGACCCGCCATAAATGCGGCAAGTACTACAGAGACTGAAAAAACGGTGTGCCCAAAAACAAGGGTGAGCATTCGAGTCCATACGATTTCATAAGTCAGAGCTGTAATGCCTGATAAGAAGAATAAAAAATAGACTATGGGAGAACGTTGCATGTTTAAATATAATTCAGTTTTAATATGATATGAATATTACGTGAAAAATTACCCATAAGCTTGATTCTTTTAAAAAATACACCTTTATTTTAGTGATATATCTGGCAAACCTTTAAATTAATTGACAACGGCCCAAGCTTCAAGTAATTTTTATAAATACCTGTGTTTTTGACAATAATAAAAGAAGGTTCTTAAAGTGGGGACTCAAGAAATAAAGATTACGGATGCGGACCACCCTTACGCCAAAGAAAATGGGGTCGTTTGGGCTGAAGAAGCCTGGGAACGTGTGAAACATGCTCCCGAATTTGTTCGTCCAGGTATCCGGAAGCTTATGGTTCAGCGTTGTGTCAAACGGGGTTATAAAATAGTCACATCCGATTATCTTACAGAAATCCGTAACGAGTCCATGATGTTGGTTTCCAAGCGGGTCAAGGGTTTTGGATTTGAAGAGTTAACGATGGATGCCTTCGATGTAGCTAAGGAAAAAATGCGGGAAAGTCCTCGTAAGGTTGAAGTGATTGAAGAGATCGAGGATTTTCTCTCAATGCGCACAGAGAAAAAAGACGATATTGTAGAAAAATTTAAGAATTATATGGAAGTAACTCCCACCTCAGGTGTTCCCTGGAGCAAAGAAGCCAAGGAGAAGATGGAAAAGGTGCCTCCCTTTGTCCTTGGTATGGCCAAGCAAACCATAGAAGGTCGAGCTAGAGAAAGAGGCGACAAAATGATCACTCCCGATATAATTGATGAAGTATTTACCAACATCATGCCGTCCTCTGCAAAACAAGCCATGGGCATGGAAGTGACAGAAGAAGACCTCAAACAAGATGAGCAAATCGAAAAACAAAAGGAAGAACCCGTTCAGCTATCCATGAAATGGGAAGATGATGCGCTGGATAAAGTATCTCGTATTCCTATTCCTTTTATCCGTAGCATGGCTGTGAAGCGGATTGAGCAAGAAGTGGTAAAGGCTGGCGAAGAAGTTGTTACGATGGATTTGTTTGAAAAATACCGGTTTACTTTTTAGACAGGTGTTTCCGTTTGATCTCCCTTTCCTGAGGCTAGCTTTTGAAGTTGACTCCAGAGTTCCTTTCTTCCCAGATGATTCTTACTAGAGTAGGTCACAGCTGCAAGGGCGTTTTCCCCCATAAATGCAGATTTAATTATTTTAGTTTGCTTGCTTCGCTCCACTCCCGATAATTTATCCGATTTGGTTATAACCAGAATATAATTTCGGTCAAGGTCTTCTAGCCATTCTTTTAAAGTTATATCGAGTTCTGTGGGTTTGCGCCGAATGTCGACAATGAACACTATTGCCATCAAAGGTTCGCGGTTAATAAGATATTCCTCGATCATTTGTTTCCATTTTTTTTGAAGAGCCGGGGTGACTCGTGCAAACCCATAGCCAGGAAGGTCAGCAAACATCAATTTTTCATTAATTCTGAAAAAATTTATTTCTCTGGTTTTACCAGGTGTAGAGCTGATGCGAACAAGCTTTTTTCGATTTAAAAGAGATCGAATCAGTGAAGATTTTCCGACATTCGATCTGCCAACAAAGGCAAACTCAGGGAAAGCCTCTTTAGGATATTGTTTTGAGGAAACAGCGCCGGTCACAAACTCCGTGTTTATTACTTTCATGGACGTATTTTAGTCAAACTACTATTTCTCAAACTTACAAATCTTAGGGTTCATTTACAAAATATTATAACAAAAATTAAAATAGTTTTTAAAAACTACTTATAGAGCTTCGCACTGGCATAACTCGCGAATATAACGGACAAGTTCATGGATGGTAGAATCGTTCAGAGTGTTTCCCCATGCTGGCATACAGGGTGCTCGCCCAACAGATAATCCGCCAAACTTAATGGCTTCAAAAAATTGCTCATCGGTTCGGGTCTCTAAGTATTCTGCCTTGGTATGATTTCTAGGCGGCACGGTTAAGAATTTTGCATTGATACCATCTCCCTTACCTTTGATTCCATGACATTGGGCGCAATACCATTGATAGGTTTCACGAGTTTTTGCAGTTACAACAATGGGTTCGGGAGTTACCTCATTACTCAGTTCAAAGGTTTGTGACTCTGTTTTGAGTGGAGGTTTTGGTGTTATATTTTTTTCGGTCTTTTGTTCACCACATCCTGATACCCCTATTACGAGCATTAGGATCCCATAATTAAAAATAGATTTTAGTGAAGATTTGATCATAGCTTATCTTAAGTTTTCTTTTTTTAGTGTCATGATGAATTTTGTAAATCGTAAGCGGGTTTCATTATCCATTTTATAAACTGGCATACGACTTTTATTAGAAAATATTTTTGGGTTTTTAAGCCAGTTTGCCACCCAACTCTCCTTCAACCGATTTCCCGCATTAACCAATGAGGGACCAGAAATTCCACCGCGGGGTTTACCGGCTAGATTTAAACTTTGATGGCAGGAAATACAACTGAACGTACGTTCGAATTCGTATTTGGTTTTAGCTATTTGGCCTTTAGTTAAAGGATTAATTTGTTCTTCAGATAAACCCGGTAGAGTCATTGCCATCAATTCCTGAGTAATATTAACCGCATCGTTTTTATTAAGAATAGGATGTTGTTGTAGGTTTTGTAGTCCCCCTTTTAGAAAATTTGGACTATTGATAGTCCCAGTCTTTCGGAGGGTCACAGGATTTTGAAGATATTCCTCTAACCAGGCACTTTGAAACTTATTTCCTGCATAGAACAGATCCGGTCCTTTTTTCTCCTTCCCCACTTTAGATAGTCGATGGCAGGCAGAACAATTTTTTTCTTCGATCAAGGAACCGTACGAAAATTGCGGACTATAAAGAACCCATCCGCTAATTAGAAGATAAAAGATTTTTTTCATAATGGATTCGTTTCATCAGGTATAGGTAAGGATTCAGGCTTTTTTTCGGTTTCCTGAAAAATATCGTAGGAAAACTCAATAATTCCCTCTTTTTTTTTATCCTGCGGTAGCTCTGTCGTCAAATCACTATCTCCCTCCATTATAGGCTCTGGCCGCGGTTTTGGTTTTAAATTTATAGGTGGTTTGTGTGCCTCGTTTGGTATTTCTATTTCGACAAATCGGTTTTTCTCAACATCGTAGAAAAGATCTTCGCGTGGTTGCGATTCTCCTAAATTGTTATCACGAATATGATGTTTAATGTCATAAGGGAATTCTCTCCGACTCAATAGTCTAGAAAATTTTAATTCTCTCAAATTGAGGGAACGAAATGCTCGATACCGGTTTGAAGGTTTCTGCAAAGCAGTGATCTCATTTTTATTTAGAAAACGCGATTTGTCTTGCGGAAAGAGGGTTTGTAATGCTTGCCCATTAGGGTCTATGCCTTGTTTGAGTTGGAAGTTCTTGTCAACCTGATTACTCTGTTTCAATCTGGAGAAAAATTGTCCAGCATTTTGAATGGATATTTTTAGGGAATCACCAAGACCGACCGATAAAGAGTTTTGATGACAGTTTTCACAGGAACGAACTGTTTTTCGGATTGTGTGGGGTGAATAATCTGTCCAAATCAACCCGGCAGAATTGTTAAGTGTTAAGGGAGGCTCTGCCCTTTTTAGGGGAAGTCCTGATGTGCCGGTTTGGTCGGTAATAAAATATTGATAGCGAGGTTTTATTATAGAGTACTTGCCACGCGAGTTTTTACCCATAATCATTTCTGACCATCCGGAATCAGAAAACAGGGACCACCAATATTCATTTATTGTATCGGCTTTAATTTTCTTTGGTAGTGATTTAGCGGTCAACCAATCAAGCATTCCGGGTTTTTCATTAGAGGGGTCCGCGGGGAAACGCATTGGATCTGATAGGTTCCAGTTTCCCCATTTTCTAGGAGCGAAAACTTTTTCTCGTATAACATGCATACCCCAATCTATTGCTGCCCAACGGGCATGGCAGGTCGAGCATTCCATTTTTTGCATATGTTTTGGAATCTGGTGTGCGATAGAAGGTTTAAAGTTTTTGAGTAAGGGAATAATATGTTTCTTTCCTGTTATCTTGGAATACAAAACCCAGTTCTTTTTAATCTTTTTAATATGCGGCATTGGTGAGCCACTTGAATTAACCAAAACGGTATCCCCTGCCCTGACTTTTTTCTTGAGGTTAGGGTTGAGATCGTTACGTGCTAATAATTTTTTTGCGTTCAGGTCTGACTCGATTAACAAGTATTCTTCAGGAGTTTTTTCCTGGGTGCCATGGCAATCGATACAGCGGATTTGTACTCCTGATTGGAGTTGATCTGGTTCTATTTCAGGTTTTATTTCTTCGCCAATATGACAGTCGATGCAGTGCATCCCTTTTTCGCGATGGATATCAGGGACGAGAAACTCGTGATCTTTACCGTATAGAACAGGTTTTTCTGCATTAATTTGAATGGGTGTTTCCATAGGCCGTGATGGTTTTGCAAACAGACCTTCGAATTCTTGACCCACACCGTTATTGTTGTGGCAATGTTCGCATTGAACGCTAGGGACAGCGACCGTGAACTTATGGAGCAGGGGATAGCCACGTGGATTATTCAAAGAATTTTCTGCGAATTTTCTGGTAAAACGATTTTGTTTTTTATTTTTACTTTGAACTTTTTGTATGGCCCTATCGTGAGATAATGAGACTCCGTCGTTCGAGTAAATCATGTGACAGGAAGAACAACCTGATGCCCTGTAATCTCCAGGGCGATGCGGACTTTCCGAACCAATATGGCAACGCAGGCATTTTGTTCGAAGAAACCTGTCTACGGCATGACCTTCTGTCACAGAGGGGAAGGCTTGCTCGTTGTCATCCGCTTTTAAAGAAACGGGAATTTCATCGATAGGCTGAGCACCCCAACCAAATCGGGTGATATTGATGGTTCTTTTAGCGGTAAACATGAGAGACCGTTCCACCTTGTTAACATGGTTTTCATGGCATTTCCCACAGAATCGGGGAGCGTTTTTTGCTGAAGATGGATTGGCAACAAGGCCTGTATGAGCTCTAGGTAATGAGTTGGATCGCCTGTTGCCACCATGGCAACGAACACATGAGAAACGGTGGTTTTTGCTGATCCGTTCAATTCCTTGGTGGCAGGTATAGCATCCCCCTCTTCTTTCTAAATATTCTATTTCTCCATAAACATCTTTAATTGAAAAATTCGATTCTTTGTAGAAATTCTCAATAAACTTATTGGAATCTCCATAGGATTGAAAATTTACTCCATCCAAAGTGGTACCCGGTTGTAGGACTTTTTCCGTATTTTTCTGGAACCCCCTCACACGAAAAAAAGGGTCTTCAAAATCGGAAGCATCAATTTGAACCTTTGGAAGCGGAGAGGGTACCTCCACCATTTCTTTTATTTTTAAATTTGTCTCAGGCTTGGGAACAATTTCTACCTCTTCAATTTTTACATCTTCTAAATTGGATTCTGGTTTTAGGAAGAAATCTAGTGTCTCAGACGATTCTTTTTCAGTCCGAGTTCTAATTGATTCATCACCATTATTGTCGTCAAAAAAGTCATTAAAATTTTTTTCATTTGTCACTTGACCTACAGAATAGGAGGGGAAAGTGCCTAGACAGAATCCTCCAGTAAGAATCAGCGATAGAATAATTTGTGATAATTTGTTCACGGCTGAATTTGCCTTGAATTTAATATTTGTTCCCGCAATTGACGATGCTCAAGCGTGCTTGCGAAGGCATAACTTTTCTTAATGTCTTGGTAAATACGGTCGCCATATCGATCGTGGCAGGGAATACAATTACCTACCCTCAAAATTCGTATTATCTCTTTTTGGTTAAAGGGTCTTGCTTTGAGCTGATGACTCCCTGCAAGAACTTCTCCTCGTATTGAGACTTTTGCCTGAGGATCAAACACTGATGCTTGGGTCTTTTCGTCTAATCGATTTAATGGAACAAGCGAATCATTTTTTCCGGTATTGTTTGCTCCAATTTTCAAGTCGCCTTTTCCTAAACCTAAAGTCTCGGGAGATAAATGGCAACTCTCGCAGGAGCGTACTTTAGTGCCTGTAGAATGAGGATTAAGTGAATATGCTAGATTTGATCCCGAAGAGGTATCGGGATTTGTAAAATGCCATTTTTGATATTTTCCTCGGTGTTGTCCTATAGATCCCAATGCTAATATTGGATTACCTTTCTCGTCCAGCATGGAAAAATGTCTTTCGGGTTGCGCAAACATAGGGGCGACTTTTCCACGGGGTCCGATCATAAGGTAGGGTTGCTGAATTTTTATGGGAGTCTTTTCTGAAGTTTTTAACTCGACCTGTCCTAATTTCATGGATGCATGGCAACTCTGGCATTCCACTATTGATTGGGAGTGGCATGCAGTACATTCTAAACGAGATTGATGTTGGGGAATAAAATGGATCTGTTTGTTTCGAAGTAGAGGAATATTATAAACACGGCCACTTCGCTTTCCGATCGTAACCATTTTCCCATTTTGTACTTTAACGTTAGTCATGCGCTTTTTTCTTTTGGAAACAGCCATCCAGTCTCCAACAGAGTTTGGTTTGCCTTTATAATGTTTGCTTAGTCTAATGACCGCATCGTCTAGTTCTGTAACTTTCGATATCATGGGATAGGTACTGTCATTTCCATGACAGGTTTCGCAACGAATTTCCACAGCTTGATGTTGTTTTGAATAGAGATTTCCGTCTCCCATGATATCCCTTTGTGTGTGGCAGTCGATGCAGTCCAAACCGCGAGCGGTATGAACATCGATCTGAACATTTCCCTTTCCAGTAAAAAGCGATAGTTCTTCTTCCTCGGCAGACTTGTTATCCTCTTTTTGGGATTCCACAGTAAGTAATTCTTCATTGTTCATCATTGCAGAAAACCCTTCGCTCACTTGTTGCTGTTCAACCTCCTCCTCCTGTTGCTGTAGGGTTTCTTCTGGCATATTTTTAGCTTCTTCATTTTGATTAATTGGCCCTACTATAATATTTTTAACTGGGGAAGGTTCATTGCCCAAAGTTTGTATAGAAAACCTTTGATGGCATTGAACGCAAATTTTTCGTTTGGGCAAGGCTTGGATCTGATGAAGTTTTGCATGGCCTGGTTGCGTTTTGGAAATGGTCGGGTCATTGCCTTCATAGAGGCCCGTTTTCGAATAAGCAAAATGACAAGCAGCGCAACCCTGAGATCGGTATTGGCCTGGCGGTGGTGGAGAATCAATATGGCATTGAAAACACTTCTGGCGTAAAAGACGATCACTGGGATGTTTAGAAATTGGTTGAATAGTATTTTTGTCAGATTCAGGGATATCTAAATAAGAAAAGTAGGGGAGTTTGTCCAGTTTTTCCAAGGCACCCCATTCATGCGGTATATTTCCATCTTTATCTGAAATAGCCCTCTTTGCATAGCGTGCGGTCTTTTTACTTTGTCCAGCCCATTGGTAACGCAGACCGGAAATCATTCCGGCCAAAGTGTTCATCATAGACTTATTTAGCCGTTGAATATGGTTTCGGTCTTCGCGAATATGACCGGAGTGACAATAAAGTTGTCCGCAGGACTGCTCCACTACACTGAGGCTCGACGGGTTCCGTTTTCCCGTCCCCGCCTGAGGATCATAAATCAATGTTGCATGAGCTTGGTTTTTATCTACCGATTCTGGTTCGCCACCATGGCAAATAGCGCATCCGAATTCAGGGGGATGAGATGAACTGACACTAGAAATGCCATCGTGACAAGTAATGCAGCGTTCTACTGTACGATTTTTGTAGCTGGATATTTTCACCCAAGGGTAATCCGGTAAGATTGCAGTGATCCGCATTTCCTTAATATGAGGTTCCTGAGTTCTCCAAAAATAGGCCGTTTCATAGTCGCTTGCCTTGTCTGCGTTCGCTTGAAAGAATTGGCCCTGCCAAAAAATCCAGTCTTTTTCTTGAGCGAACACAGAGCAGACCCCCATTAGGGTAATGAATAAAACCGTCAGCCCCTTTTTGAAAGTGAACACAGTAGTTTGCTGTGAAGTGAGCGAGAAGTTAAGAAATCAACCAGACCGCACAAACGAATCAGGTGGGTGAATCGTGTCAAATGTAAACGTTGTTCAGATAACTTTTTAATTCATCAAAATAGTTTAGAATTCTATCTGATAAATTTTTCTTCGTTACCAGGTCAACAGTAGCTCCCAACACCTATTGGTATGGATCTATAACCACCCCTAAGCCTTTTATGAAACAACTCAGGGTGCGGAATTTCATTAAAGGGTTCAATAAATAGGATTATGAAAATAATATAAGGCGTCATCTCCTGGAGTGATGCTGTAATCAGGCAAGCTAGAACAATGTTCAAGTGTTATTTTCCAACTAGAACCTTCTTTGACAAAACTATAATTACAGACGCTGTGCTGACGCTCGTCGTTGTCAACAGATTTGGAAGTAACGCTTGCGATTTCATCAACCAGTACATAGCCCACCTTGTTGCCAGCATGCCCAGAGAGAACTTGACGCTGTACCTGACATTTAATACCACGGAAGTCAGCCATCATTTGCTTATAGGCCTTTACCCTGTTTTCTAATAGGGCACGCTTGTCGTCTTCCATGATAACTCGGTCTTTACCATAAAAACCGAGAAGCTTTTCTGGTTGAGTACAAGCGATGCCATCCATTTTATTTAAGATATTGGCATACACATCCGTATCCGCAGCCAAGGCGTTGTTATTGATTACCAGGGACATAATGAAAACCATCCCGGTGAATAAGAAGCGCTTCATTTTAAAGTTTCTCCAGAAAAAAATTAAAAAGGTCAATATGCTCTAATTTAAACCACTAAAAAAGTGAGATAAATCAGGGGAATTTGTGTAAATAAATTTCTACAGTTTCGCCATCTTGGGCCCATCCGAAATTTCCAGTTCCCGCAAAAGTGGAAATGATTCCGTTTGCATCCACTTTCCTGATCCGGTTATTTCCCATGTCTGTAATATACATATTGTTTTTAGAATCAAATGCAATAGCCAAGGGACTTTTAAGCATGGCTTTAGTTGCCGGACCGCCATCTCCAGAATAACCCTGATAGCCTCTGCCAGCTACTTTTACTATTTTTCCGTCACTAGTCACTTTTCTAATCATGTTTGAATTCATTCCTACAATATGAAGCTCTCCTTTTGGACTGACTTTTAAATAGTCCATGTTGCGGATGCTTGCTTTCAACGCAGGGCCTCCATCACCAGCATTATCATGTTTGCCATTTCCTGCAATAGTTGAAACGATACCCTTTGTGTCAATCTTTCGAATTAAATTGTTGGCACCATCTGCGATATACAGGTTTCCTTCTTTATCTGTAGCCAATGCACATGGGTCGCGAAATGCCGCTTCGCTTGCCGGGCCTCCATCTCCATAAAATCCGGACTCACCCGTTCCAGCTATGGTGGTGACATTGCCTTTAGTATCTATTTTTCGGATCTGATGATTGAGCCTGTCAGAAATAAACATATTACCTTTTTGATCGAAAGCGAAATCTGAAAAAGTAGTAATCGTAGCAAGCTCTCCGGTTTGTACCTTACCCTTGTATTTGCTTTTCGATATCGACTCCAAGTAACTGGGGGTCACCGTGTCTAGAAATTTTCGCATGATCCCTTTTTCATCAATTTTTCGAATCAAGCTCACAAATCCGCTAGGACTAATGATAAATATTTCTCCTTTATTGTTCAGCTTCAAAGAGGTGGCACCATAAATGGAGGCTTCTATGGCTGGGAGCCCGTCCCCAATATTTCCTCTGATACCGTTTCCGACAATGGTGTGAATAATGCCCTCGGGAGAAATTTTGCGAATGCGATAGTTTCCCTTATCAGAAACAATCACATTATCTTTATTATCAACTGTGATTCCATGAGGGAAACTCAAAGTGGCTCCTGTCGCAGGTCCGCCGTCTCCAGCAAACATTTTATTGCCATTACCTGCGATGGTTTCTACGCCGCCTCTTTTTAAGTTAATACTGCGAATACGGTAATGCGATCGATCAATTACCAGTAAATTCCCTTCAGGGTTTAAGGCTACGCCAAAAGGAAGGTGAAGGTTAGTCTCGTGTGCTACTTCGGAATCTCCGTTGTAGTCTTGTTTTCCAGTTCCCGCAACAGTGGTGATCATTCCTTGTCGATCCACTGCACGGATACGGTTATTTTCTCGGTCAGCAATATAAAGGGTGCCTTGATCATCGACTACGACACCTGTTGGCCCGGCAATACTGGCTCTATAGGCAGGTCCGTTATCGCCCATCATAAAATAACCACCATCACCTGCCACGGTGGTGATGATTCCTTGCGTATTGACCTTGCGGACCCGGTTATTACCGCGATCTGCTATATATAAATTTCCTTTTCTATCGAAAGCGATTCCAAAGGGTTTGTCCAGAGTAGCTTGCAGGGCGGGTCCGGAATCACCTTTAAAGCCTTCTTGCCCGTTTCCCGCATAGGTACGGATATTGCCATTGGAGTCGATCGTACGGATGCGTTCGTTGGACCGATCTGAAAAATATAAATTACCTTTTTTGTCAAAAGCAATTCCAGATGGATGATTTAATTGTGCTTTGGTAGCAGGCCCCTTATCACCACTAAAACCAGCAGTCCCTGTTCCCGCAATGGTACTTATCGTTCCTCGGGTATCTACTTTACGGATACGATGATTATTTCTGTCCGCGATATATAGGTTTCCGCTCTTATCAAAAGCCAGTCCAGCAGGTACATTCAATCTAGCTTCAATGGCCTTGCCGCCATCACCACTGAAACCGGAAGAACCGTTTCCTGCGTAGGTAGTCATATTACCCTTGAGATCAATACGACTGATAATATTATTGTCACGCATGGCAATATAAACATTGCCTCTTTTATCCACAGCGATTCCATCCACCAGAGAAACTTCTGTTTTAGTGGCTGAAAGAACTTTAGCCAAAACCTCACTATCCAGGAAGAAACTTCCTAGAAAAGAAGTTAGGATTGCCAATAAGAAAAAATGTTTTTTTAACATGTTAAAAACCTCTTCGTGGACCATAGTAAAAAAATAAAAAACTACCCCTTAAATCCCATCCAACTTAAATGAAATTCATCAGGGATTAATTGAATTGATTCAGTAATCAAACCTTAAATGTTTTATAAAGTAGATAATTATACGTTGCCCAAATTTGTTGTCAAATGAATTCAAGAGCTCGTTTGAGTTGGAATAGCGATGTGCCCTCAGCTAGGAATTACAACTAATTTTAAGATTGTAATCCCGTAATTTTTAAATTACATCGGGCTTATGCGAGGGGGGGGATATCTGGGAATACGGTAAAAAGGGGAAATTTTTTACAAGTTTATATGGCAGATTATAATGGACGTTGGGAATAATACGAACTATTTGCTAACCGGGCTCGATTTTAAGAAACCTTTTCTTGCCCACTTTAATCATATAAGCCTTGTCCCCGGAAAACGCCTGATTCACATCTGATATTTTTTCCCCATTCACTGTCACGGATCCTTGCTGAATCAATCTTCGGGCTGCCGAAGTACTATCGGTCAATTTATTTTCTTTGAGAATATTACAAATGCTGCGCGTTTCTTGTCCCCACCCTTTGATGACCGGAATATCTTCGGGGAGGTTCTTTTTCTTGAATACATTTTCAAATTCATCAGAAGCGGTTTCTGCTAAGTCTGATGAATGATAGAGAGCAACTATTTCTTTGGCTAATTTCATTTTGGCATTCTTTGGATTTAATTCCCCCGATTTTGCCTGTTCTTGCATCGCACTGAGCTCATCTGTGGATATTTGGCTTAGAAGTTCATAATACCGCCACATCAATTCATCAGAAATCGACATGATTTTTCCAAACATTTCATTTGGGGAATCGAAGACCCCAATACTATTGCCGAGGCTCTTACTCATTTTTTGCACACCATCAGTTCCTTCCAGAAGTGGCATTGTAAGAACAATCTGTGGTTTCTGCCCATAAGCTCGCTGTAAATCACGACCTACGAGTAAATTGAATTTCTGATCGGTGCCTCCTAGTTCCACATCTGATTTTAGGGCAACAGAATCGTAACCCTGTATTAACGGATACATCAGTTCATGAATAGATACGGGAAGATTCTTTGCCAATCTTTTTTGGAAATCATCTCTTTCCAACATACGGGCAACGGTATAATGTGCTGCAAGTTCTATCATGTTCACAGAGCTAAACTTTCCCATCCACTCACTGTTATAAGCAACAGTAGTTTTTTCTTTATCAAGAATTTTAAATACTTGTTTCAGATAAGTTTTGGCATTTTTTTTGACTTCATCGGGCGTAAGGTTTTTTCTTGTTTCAGAGCGCCCTGTTGGGTCTCCGATCATCCCTGTGAAATCTCCTATTAGGAAAATAACTTCGTGACCCAAGTCCTGAAACTGCTTCATTTTGTGCAAAAGGACGGTGTGGCCCAGATGCAGATCAGGTGCCGTAGGGTCAAACCCGGCTTTGATTCTTAACGGCATACCCTTTTCCAACAATTGAGCTAGATCTTTTTCATCAATGATTTCAGATGTTCCCCTTCGCAGGGTCTTTAATTGTTCTTTTGCAGGCAACATAATTTTTTGATCAGAACATTTGATGAATTGAAAGGCTGAATTTCAAATTTAAACCCTGAAAGATGAGTTTTTCCTCTCGTGGGTTGGCCCCTATGAAATTAAATGCTTTGCCAGATAATCTAATCGGTTTGTATCTGGGTCGTTTATTGCAAATATAAGAAATGGAAGCTAACATACCCTAGAATTTACCGCAACCGCCGCTTCAATGCACAAGGATAATAGAAAAGTTGAAAAATATCTCTAAAAATTCGATAATCTCCGAATCCAAGCAAATGACAGATTCCTCGCGAAGGTTCAAACATGCAGGATATGGATTCCTCTTGCTGAATCTGATTTATCTGGCTTTAGCTATCTTTTTTATTCCCCCTTTTAATATTGGTTTGACAACCTTACTCTCACTTTTGGCGTTTGTCCTGCTATTGGGGGTTCTCACATATTATCTTTTGCAAGAGAAAAAGTTGCTGGCACAATTTCTTGCGTTTATCTATGGAGCCCGTTCTGTATTTACTGCATACTCCTTTTTTGCTGGAGACACCTTTCAGGCTGTACCATATTTTTTGCCTTGTCTTTTCATCACGTTTTATCTTCTCGGACGCGCAGCTTGGAATTGGCCCTGATGAATAACTCTTCTTCTATATTTACTAGATCGCAACCCCGATTGCCCTTGGTTACTGAATCAGGAAAAAAGTATTCTGGGCTGGAAAATTCTAAATCGCCTGAGCTATGCCAGCGAGTCACTATTTTTTTTGATTACCTAAATGAACAGATAGGATTTCCAAAAACAGATTTGGGTCTAGAAAATCAGGTTTTTTTTAATTTGTTATTACAATCTGCATACCCAGAAATAATGATCGATCTCGCAGATCTTATTTATGTTCAACATGAACGACCTGCTGTTTATTTAAATTTTGATCATATTCATATGAATCTTAAAAAAGACCGGGTGGTTCTTACGGAATCAATGGATCAGATCAATAAAAAATTTGCAGTCCTTTTCCAGGAATTGGTAAATACTATCAAAGATAGCCCAATCTTATTCAGCGATACCCGAATGATTCGGTTGTTGAGTGAGAGTTATAGTATTTATCTTTTCCAGACAGAAAATTTTCCATGGGATAATCCTATGGAAATGATTCCCACCGATTTAAAAAACTCAATCATGGATGTTGCAACAGGTCTCGCCGGTTTCCGTTTAATTCATGACTGGCCCGAGAATTACCCAAAATTGATTCTTACGGACAATTTACCCTTTATCATTATGGGGTTGACTCACTACGTGAAACTTTCTGGGAAAACCAATATAGAGATTTTAAATATAGATTTTCCAGATGGACCTCTTGGAAAACGTTGCGGTTGTATTCTTGCAAATAAATTTTTACACCATTTGCAAAGAAGTGAACGGAAAAAATTTTTACAATGGGCAATTGAGGCTTTGGATACTGATGGAATGTTATTAATTCTCGATACTGATCTGGAATATCAGATCTTACGGCGTGCGCAAAACCAGGAATACTGCGAAAAACTCATAGATGGATATAAGGAAACCCTTGTTGAAATTGAAGAGAATTTTTGCGAAACCTTAATCCAAGATGTGAGACACGTTGGTTTCGATGTCTCACATTTTGACTTCCACGAATATGAAGATGAAACTGATGCCTACAGTCAGCGCCCCGGCGAAAACTTATCCATAAAATTCATAGGTCTTGAGATTATGGCCAATAAAGTTTGAGAGAATGACGAACCGCAGCAAGTGAGGGATGATTGTTTTACAGTAAAGGAGAATCAGCCAAGGTTCACTTCAGGTGTTTTTTGAGGGATTTCCACTCTTCCTGTGTGGACTGACTGGCTTTTTTTTCCATATCTCGATAAATTTCTATTACTTTTTTTCCTAATGGTGTAAGTGCTGCCCCCCCGCCTCCTTTTCCTCCAGTCACGCTTTCTACTAAAGGTTTTTTGAAGCATTGGTTCATAGCGTCTACCATGTCCCAGGCACGCCGATAACTGATATGACCTTGTCTTGCAGCCTCCGATATGGATCCTGCCTTATCGATGGATTCCAATAAATCTACTTTGCCCGGACCCAAGGCAATCAAATCATCTGACATGATCCGAAAACGGGAACGACAACGAATGTTTCTGGTTTTGGGTCTCGGCAAAATTTGATCCTTTTACTATTTTTCCAGAGCTGAAGAATTTTGAATTTTAACCTGTTTTCTGGGCATTGTTATTGCCATTTACAGCTTAAATAGGCAGTTTCTTTTATCATAACATTGATTTTAGGCTTGTTTTCGTACATAATATAGAAAAAATACATTGAATCCCTTCTTCTTATGGCGTTTTGATATGGGGATTCTGCTAGAGATATTGGTTGAAGATGACGAGAAAGTCAGCTTTAATTTTTTGGGTTTAGTTGACTAATAGTTTTTTAACAGTGTTTATTTATTGTTCCATTTTTTTCAAATGAGGAGTTTATGAAGATTATTTCTAAAGTAGTAGCCTTGATGGCAGTTTTTGCATTTGTAGGATGTGCGGGTCAAGCTGGCGGCGGATCAACCGCTGGTAAAGTATCTAATAAACCCATCACCATTACTACACCGGCAACTCTGAGTAATGTAAGTAGTCCGTTGAAAGTTTGCATGGCAACAAAGGGTTATACGGTTGAGCCTGCCAAAAAGGGTGTTAATCCGGGTAAAGGACATCATCATTTATTGATTGATGTGCCTATCCCTGCAGATTTAAGTAAGCGTATAGGCAAAGATTCAAATCATGTTCATATGGGCGATGGTTCTAAATGTAAAACATTGAACTTAGCTAAAGGACAGCACACAATCACCGCTGTTTTTGCCCAAGGCAACCATGTTCCGTACAATCCTCCGGTAACGGATGGTGTGACTGTAACCGTTACGCATGTAAAATAATTTTTACGGGAATAGTTATACTGAAACAATTTAATTCCACCCCCGGTTTCGGGGGTGGAATTTTTTTTGACCTCTACTCAAATATTTCATGACAAATTTACCCAAAGCTTCGGGCCCGGTTTTTTCTAAAAATCACCTGATTAACCTCTATTACATAAACGAGTTATACCAAAATATTGCTATAGAGGTTTCCAGCCGCCTAAAAGAAATCTATGGGCTTGATCTTTCCTTTACATCGGGGATCTGGGGAGGGACTTATTTAATCGCCAAGCCCAATGGGTTATCGCGTCGCCGAATATGGAGACTCTACTCTATAGTTAACTTGCCGCAGGACAGTTCCTTGGATAAACAAGAGAATATGGAAAAGCTGGTTGCTATTTATACTGACGTTTATAAAGAGGCTTTTGCTCCATACCAAATTGCACTTGACTTGAAAATGTGGGGTGGCACATTACCCCATAGCAATAAGTCAAAACCCAGTCTGACCATGCATATGGAGGATGCAACGGAAAGAGTTCGATGGTTAAGAACATTTTTTGTGTGGAACAAGGTTCCGTGGGAAGAATCGATAATCAGCGATACGGTAAGAATTATTAAGGAATACAAACCCTTTTTTGATTTAACAAAAGGACCTGTAAAGAAAGACCCAAAGGATATTAAATATCTTTTGCAAGACATTATTATCATTTATCGTACTATTGAAAATGCCTGTAGTAAAGATTTTCGAGAACACGCGTCGCCTATTATTGAGAGCATGATGCAAGCATTTATGGAAGGTCTCCATGATCCTGAAAAAATAAACGAGCATTACCAGATGGTTTTTAATAATGCCCTGATTTATGGTTTTGAGGAGAGCTTAGGAGGGCCATTTAAAAAACAAGGTCTCGACATTAAGGCTATCGAAACTTGGCCAGTAGAAAAAATTAATTGGATTCCAGAGGAGTTAAAAGAAAAACTCATCCCGCCTATTCAAAATATTTTTAAGGGATTTAGAAAAGAATTGAAAGCAGTTAGTGATTCCTAAAATTAATCTTGACTCGACAATGCAGAAACAAAATCTGTAAGGCTGGGGAAAACTATTTCTGCACCATTGAAATCAATATTTCTGTTCAAGTCGTTTTTTATAATAATACAAGGCATGCCTGCATCGTTTGCCGCATTTAATCCTTTCAAAGCATCTTCCAAAACAAAACATTCTGCGGGTGAATGACCCAGTTTTTCTGCAGCATTCAGAAAAATATCGGGAAAAGGTTTTTCGCGTTTAGCGGATTCTTTTCCGAGTATGACGGGAATTAAGTCCAGTGCATCAGCATTTCGCAAAATGTGTCTAATATCTGTTGCCCAGGAACCGGAAGCAATTGCCAATCTGAGACTCGAAGATAACTGTTCAATCAGACGAATAGCTTCTGGAAATAGTTTGATTTCACCACTTTGACAAAATCGGGTGTAGACTTCAAACTTTTGTTTACGCATATCTATCGGGTCGACATCCAGCTTTAAGTTGTGGCGTTCGATTTCCCCTACAATCCCTTTACCTTTGGAGGTCCATTCTATCCAATATTCTGCTTTATTTAGAGTGTGACCATACCTTTCAAACACCTCGTTATAAGCTTTGTAATGATAGGGTTCTGAATCTGCGAGCAATCCATCGAAATCCAGTATCGTTGCTTTGGATTTTTTTAGAAGGTTATGAAGTTTTGATTTACGTTCGAAGAACAAGGAGTCCATCTGTAGTGATACTTTATTCTAGTATTTTTCCAAAGCGGTCAAAGCGTACCCAGCTTTCCAACTGGTTCCAGGACCAGTAGATCATCAAAGCTTTTCCGCGTACCTTATTTATATTGAGAAAACCCCAATAGCGACTGTCCTGACTGTTCTCTCGGTTATCCCCCATCATGAATAAATGGTTATCGGGAACTAGTATTGGACCAAAATCATCTCGTGGCACCAGAGAGCTATCAGAGGGTGATTCGGTATGTCTTGCGTGACGGTCTTCATAGAGTTTACCATTGATAAAAACTTTTTGGTGACGCACTTCCAGTAGATCACCCGGAATGCCAATCACTCTCTTAATAAAATCACGCTTCTCGTCTTTAGGATATTTAAAGACGATGATATCGCCGCGCTCAGGTTGTTTGGGAAAAAAGATTATGTCATCAAATAATTTAATGTTTAGAAATGGAATTTCATTTGGGATATGCGTCCCGTAGGCAAATTTTGAGACAAGAATGTGGTCGCCTATAAGAAGAGTCTCCTCCATCGAACCGGAGGGAATTTTAAAAGCCTGAACAAAAAACGTGCGAATAAAAAGGGCAAGAAGAAGGGCAATAAAGATTGCTTCGGTATACTCTCGCGCAACGCTTTTTCTTTTTACCGTTTGGTTTTCTGTGTTTTCTGATGTGTTATTTGTCATCTGTCCTCAACACAGCCAGAAAAGCTTCTTGGGGGATTTCCACACTTCCAATCTGTTTCATTTTTTTCTTTCCTTCTTTTTGTTTTTCAAGCAATTTGCGTTTGCGGGTAATATCCCCTCCGTAACATTTTGCCAGAACATTTTTTCGTAACGCCTTTACGGTTTCACGGGAAATGACCTTACTACCAATCGCAGCTTGGATGGCGACCTCAAACATTTGCCGGGGAATTTGCTGTTTGAGCTTTTTAGCTAAATCGCGACCTTGGTAATACACCTTATCTTTATGTGCTATTAAAGACAAAGCATCCACCAGTTCCCCGTTCAAGAGGATGTCCAACTTTACCAGACTGGATGTCCTGAAATCTATAAATTCGTAATCAAAGGAGGCGTAACCTTTGGTAGAAGATTTTAGTTTGTCATAAAAGTCCAGCACGATTTCATTGAAGGGTAATTCGTATTCCAACAGGATGGTTTCTGGGTTAAGGTATTCCATTTTTTTCTGAATGCCGCGTCGGTCCCTCACCAGAGCCATTATAACGCCAATATATTTCTCCGGTACAATAATGGTCCCCATAACATAGGGCTCTTCCAGGTGGTCAATGTTCTTCTGTTCTTTTAATTTGGTTGGGTTGTCGATCATTATGGTTTTGCCATCGGTGGTAATCACCTTATAAATAACCGTAGGTGCGGTAGTGAGGAGATCGACTTTATATTCTCTCTCAATACGTTCTCGAATGATTTCCATATGTAATAATCCGAGGAACCCGCAACGAAAACCAAACCCCAGCGCAGTTGATGTTTCTGCTTCATAAGAGAATGAAGCATCGTTCAGAGTTAATTTTTTAAGAGAGTCGCGCAGGTCTTCATAGTCATCGCCACTAATGGGATAGAGGCCACTGAACACCATAGGTTTTACTTCTTTATAACCAGGTAAAGGTTTTTCAGCAGGAGATTTAGCATGTGTGATTGTATCACCAACTTTAGTTTGATCCAGTTGTTTGATTCCCGCTATCAAGTAACCCACCTCCCCGGCTTGCAAGGTAGCTTTGGGTTCCTGTTTAGGGTTAAAGGTGCCGAGTTCTTCCACTACAAATTTATTATCTGTGGCCATCATGGTTATTTCATCGCCCACCTTGAGTATTCCATGTTGAACTTTAATTAGGATAATGACACCGCGAAAAGAATCGTACCAGGCATCGAATAGTAAGGCTTGCAGTGTTCCATGTTCATTACCTTCGGGGGATGGAATTAAATTTGTTATCGATTCCATCAACTCATCGATACCTATTCCTTCTTTAGCGCTTACCAGAACAGCATTATCTGACTCGATCTGCAATACGTCTTCTAGTTGTTCTTTAATAAAATCTGGGTTTGCGCTGGGGAGGTCAATTTTATTGATGACGGGAACCACAGCCAGGTCATGCTGCATAGCTAAATTTAGATTAGCAATTGTTTGTGCCTGAATACCTTGTGTTGCATCAATGACCAGCAATACACCTTCACACGCAGCAAGACTGCGTGATACTTCGTATGTGAAATCTACATGCCCTGGCGTGTCAATCATATTGAATACAAAGTTACCTTCCTCCTTGGAGGAATGCTTTAAGCAAACCGTTTGCGCTTTAATGGTAATCCCACGTTCACGTTCGAGATCCATATTATCCAAAACCTGATCTTTCATTTCTCGCTGGGAAAGCGCAGAAGTAGCAAGAATCAATTTGTCTGCCAGCGTAGATTTACCATGATCAATATGGGCAATGATGGAAAAATTTCTTAATTTATTTTGTTCCATAGTTTTTTAAAAATTTGCAAAACTTAAAAAATCAGTTAAAGCTTCCGGGAAAATTAGACAGGAGATGTTGTAATCCTGGAGGTATTTAAGTAATAAATACTTCTTATTAGTTCATGGAAGAAGTGCGTGCCACTTTACGGGAAGGGAAAAATGTCTCGCTGTATTTTTCAACTTTGGTAAGGGGTGTCGTCCTTAAAAATTTCTGCCATTCATCAAATTGGATTTTCATTGCCTCATAATCTTTTGCATTATCAATATCTAGGGCGGCTCCTGGAAAAGGTACTTCAAGAGTCGAAAATCGAGTATTCATTATAGTGGATATTGTTTCTTCCAATTCCTTTTTAGGGTTCAGCTTCCTAAAATAATTTACCACGAACTCAAGACCTAGTCCGCCAAAAAACAAACATAGTTGCAGTCCAATATAATTTTTATAATGCTTTGCCTTATCTTTTCCAAATACGGACAAACTAAATAACACCAGATTTTTGAAGTTTCTCTGATAACGATACTGGTACATTTTTTGGATATATTCCCGATTCTCAATGCGCAGAGGCTTGACTAGGTGCAAGTTATTAATGCGGAAACTATCTTCATTGATGTGTAAGTAGGCCATTTTGATTCCGGGTTTGCCTTCCTGGGGATAAAAATGTCGTAGTTTTTCTCGCGATACCAGCCCTAGAACATGATCGTAACGATTCATATCCGCATTGGAAATAAAATATTCAACTTCATGCGGAGTAATCAGTGGAGCATCACAAGGCACAACAAGGACGGCTTTATCACGGTGTGAGTCCTTATTTACATCCTCTACCTGTTGAGATTGTAAAAATGTCTGCCAGACGTTTTCATACAAATTGGCTTTTTGTTCGACAACATGAATGCGTTTTGGAAATTCACGGTCAATTCGGCTCGAATGCAGAACCTGATCCAGCTTGTCTTTCAATCCAACAATATAGATATCCCCAATCGATTTAACCTGTTGCAAGGCTTGAATTACATAAAGAATGACGCATTTTCCCTGTAGGGTCAGAAATGCCTTGTTCTGGCGATAAACTTTATAGCTGGACTTTCCTTCGCCCGCTACCAGAATCACATCATATTTTTTATGTCCGATTGATGAACCCATAACTCTAGTTTACCACTTCCTTTTCCTTTTTTACTATTTGTAATTTCTTGCACGTTTCCGGTAAATTGGTTATACACATGATTCGTTTTTTATTAATTAAAACACCAAATGTCTTCCTATGGCAAATGATTCAAATCTAAAAACCACTCCTCTTCACTCAATGCATAAGGAACTTGGGGGCAAGCTGGTTCCTTTTGCTGGCTGGCATATGCCTATTCAATTTAAAGGAGTGATTCAAGAGCATCAATGCGTTCGGCATAGCGTCGGTATTTTTGATGTTAGCCATATGGGCGAAATTGAAATCGCCGGTCCTGAAG
>JAKUOQ010000040.1 GCA_022450865.1 Nitrospinales bacterium
CCGGTGCTCTCCCAACTGAGCTACCCGCCCAAGCACTATTAAACATCTCTAGAAGAGGCCCGGAGTATATAAATGCTAACCATATCCTGTCAAGCGATTTCCCTTGATTAGTAAAAACCAGTTATGGTCGGGGAGATAAGCTAAATCCCGAAATTTTAGATTTTTTAATTTATGCCAAACCGAGAGGTAAATAATTGACAGTTTGAGCCTTACACTATAAGATTTCGCATCAAGGTCTTGAAAAATTTTTGTCTTTCTACAAAAGTTTTAATTTGCCTATTACCATCTGAACAACCCTAGTTTTTCCTGCCATGGCTGACAAAATCATGGCTCTTTGACGGGCCTTTCCGCTGACGAATTAATTAAAATTCGAAATGATATTGATCAACTAACTAAAGAATAAAATCGAAAAAGATCTGAATAAACGCCAAGGCCAAAGAACAAAAGTTAAAATTCCCCGAAATGTAGAAATCCTAATAGAAAAGGAATTTTTGGGCTAATAAGCCTTTCACGGAACAGATTACCCTCATAAATTAAAGATATCGCATGATAAAACGATTTTTCAATAAAATATTTGGTTTTTTTTCCACCGACCTGGCAATGGATTTAGGAACCGCCAATACTCTGGCATACATAACTGAAAAAGGAATTGTGCTCAATGAGCCGTCTGTCGTAGCTATAAATATTGATGATAATACCGTCGAAGCAGTGGGGTCGGAAGCGAAGAGAATGTTTGGCAGAACCCATGCGAGGGTCGATACAATCCGTCCCATGAAGGATGGAGTGATAGCAGACTTTGACATGACCAATAAAATGATTCAATATTTTATAAAAAAAATATTGCACAAATACCGATTCTTTAAACCCAGGATGGTAGTCGGTGTTCCCACTTGCATTACCCAGGTAGAAAAAAAGGCCGTCATAGATGCTTCCATCATGGCGGGGATCAGAGAAGTCTACCTGATAGAAGAGCCAATGGCTGCTGCCATTGGTGTGGGTATCCCAGTTCATCGCCCCGAAGGAAATATGGTAATTGATATAGGTGGAGGCACCACTGATGTGGCTGTCATCTCCTTATCCGGCATTGCTTATGGCGAATCCGTTCGTGTCGCTGGAGATGAAATTGATGAGTCCATCGTTCGCTATATGCGCCTACAACATCACCTCAATATTGGCGTGTTTGAAGGTGAGCGCGTTAAAATGGAAATAGGTAGTGCGTTTGCTCAACCGGACAACCTCACCACCGAAGTAAAAGGAATCAATGTGAAAACAGGAATGCCCACATCCATCACCATTAGTGATGATGAAATTCGTGAAGCCCTTAAAGAACCTTTGACAACAATCTTGACATCTATTATGCGTGCTTTAGAAAAAATCCCGCCTGAACTTTCTGCGGATATCCACTCCAACGGTATTTACCTGACGGGAGGAGGAGCTTTCATTCGCGGACTCGACCAAATGATTGAAGAAAGAACCACCCTAAAGGTCTTTATTCCTGAAGACCCTCACCTCAGCATCGTTAAAGGTGTCGGTGCTGTTCTTGATGATTTTAAAAATATGAAAAAAGTCTGTATCAATTAAATCCGTTACGGTACACTTTCTTCACCTTAAAGTTTAATTCGTATCATCACAAATGAATCAATCAATTAATCTGACCTGCATGGAATGTGGAAAACAGGTAACATCCGTCCCTACATTTTTAGAATATAAAGGGCAGGAAATTTTTGTCTTCGATCCAGTAATCTGCAAACCTTGTCTGGAAAAGTTATGTGAAAACTATTCTATAGAATGTGCAAATTGTGGTGGGACCATACCCCCTTATTCGCATGTTGGGATTTTGAAAGCAGGAAACGGGCAAAGTCAGTATATCCACATGACCACCCAGTGCAACACCCCAGGAAATGCCTTCTATGGCTATTGGGGAAAAGGAACTATAAGGGAGTTCATACAGATTGAAGCGTGCTCCTAAAAGGTCGGGCTAGTAAAAAATATTGCGCCAATGAGGTCAGTTTAGATATGATCCTCCAATCACTAAATTTATGAAGAACCGATCATGCTGAAAATTCGTTTTGAAAAAGAAAATAGGACCATTGAGGTTGAAGAGGGAGAAAACCTTCGCGAAGCTGCAATTCGAAATAAGTTCAGTATTTATCCACATATCACCAAAATACTCAACTGCCGAGGGCGCGGTTTATGCACCGCCTGCACAGTACAGGTTTTATCAGGCAAGGTTAAACCCAGAAATGAGACCGAAACAGATAAACTGCGTAAGAAACCTGATGATTTTCGCATGGCTTGTCAGATTACTGTCACCGATGATCTCGTAGTTCGTACCAATCCCTAAATTCTACCGTAAAATTTTCCAAAACCATTTGACATCGAATCCTGAACCCCCCAGAATGATACATGTCTCCACTTGAGAAAGAACAATTGGATAAAATCCATCAGCACGCCGTGGAAGAATATCCGGAAGAATGCTGCGGGATTGTTGTAGGAAACCCAGATCATAATAATGATAATGTTGTTTATCGGTGTGAGAATATTCAAAACAAGCTGCACGAAAAAAATCCTGAAAACTTTACTAGGGACGCCCGTACAGCATATAATATTAGTGCATTAGAGTTGCAAAGGCTTTTAAGTGAGGCGAGTTCGAAGGGTCGGGTCTTTAAAGTGTTATATCATTCCCACCCCGAACACGATGCCTATTTTTCAGAAGAAGATACCAGAATGGCCCTGTTCGATGGTGAATCTCCCATATACCCAGGCACCCAATATCTGGTAGTTTCTGTTTATAGTAAAAAAATTCGGGATCAAGCATTATTTGACTGGAACCCGGAAACAAAAACTTTCGAACGAAAACCTATATAATTCGGGAATTCGTTAAATTTGGAGAATTTTTATGGCGCTCTTAATCACAGAAGATTGTGTTAACTGTGGTGTTTGTGAACCTGAATGCCCTAACGAAGCAATTTCAGAGGGCGATGACATATTCGTTATCGAGTGGGAACACTGTACTGAGTGTGTGGGTTGGTATGAGGA
Source organism: Nitrospinales bacterium (assembly GCA_022450865.1). Taxonomy (GTDB): domain Bacteria; phylum Nitrospinota; class Nitrospinia; order Nitrospinales; family VA-1; genus UBA8687. The sequence continues at coordinate 3,040 of JAKUOQ010000040.1, forward strand.
AGCACAATGTGTAGAGGTATGTCCCGTAGATTGCATACCAAAAGATCCTGAGCATGAAGAAACTCAAGAAGAGCTTTTAGAAAAAAAGGAAAAACTCGTCAACGGTGGGTAGTATCGACCCTATTTAAAAGTATCCATGACTCAACTACTGTTTTGAATGGAATCTATGAAAGAAGAAGTAGAAGAAGTGCTTGAAACCCTGCGGCCCATGCTAATGCAGGATGGAGGCAATGTAGAATTAGTGGACATAGAAGATGGGGTGGTTAAAGTACGTTTGGTCGGTTCTTGTAGTTCCTGCTCCAGCTCCACGATGACTCTAAAAATGGGAATCGAAAAAGCACTTAAAAAAGCCATTCCCATGGTACGCTGCCTAGAGTCTGTCGAATAGCTCTGCTTAAAACTTAAACACCGTTTTATCCATTACCCCGCTTTGTTTGCACAATACAGACCATTAGTGAATATACCATTCCATAAAAAATGCTTCACACTCGTTGCTATTCTAGCCTTGTTTTTTGTTCTAAACGGCTCTACTTCTGCGCAAATAGAAGAAGGTGTTGATGCTCCTAACTTCACCCTTAAAGACCTCGAGGGAAAAGAAGTCAGCTTAAACGAATTTCGTGGCAAATATGTTTTAGTAAATTTCTGGGCTACCTGGTGTGGACCCTGCAAAATAGAAATGCCTTCGTTGGAAACTTTATATCAAAGATTCAAAAACAAAAACTTTGCAATGCTGGCTATCTCAAACGATATGTTTGGTGCAACAGTTGTAAAACCCTTTGTAAAAACCAATAAAATCAATTTCCCTGTTCTTCTTGATCAAAATTTAAAGGCTAGCAACGGATTTGGCGTGGTCAGCCTGCCCTCTACATTTATGATCGATCCAAAGGGAAAAATTATCGGAGCCCTTTTGGGCGCAGAAGACTGGGCCACACCCAGCAATATTCTTTATTTTGAAAACCTTCTTAAGTAAAGGGTAAGGCCTTGCTCCTTCGACTGAAACTTTTTTTATTTACGTTCGGGATTTTTGTTCTGCCCTTATCAGGTTGGTCCCAGAACACCACTGATAATTCTCTAGAAGGAGAGATGATTCATATCCCCTCCGGACATTTCATTTTTGGTACTAACAAAAAAGATGAAATTGCCGAAGCACTTTCCCTGGGAATCCCCAAACCATGGTACGCAGATGAAACTCCGCGACAAAAGATTTTCCTAAAAGGGTTTTATATCGATACATTTGAAGTTACGAACGAACGTTATAAAAAGTATGTTGACGATTTAGGGGCAGTCTCTCCCGAAAATTGGAAAAATGATAATTTCCCGGAAGGAAAAAATAAAGAACCCGTAACATGGGTGACCTGGTTTGATGCCGCTAATTTTTGCCAATGGGCAAAGAAAATGCTACCCACCGAAAAACAATGGGAACGAGCTGCAAAAGGAACAAAAGGTAATGAATACCCCTGGGGAAAAGAATATCAATCCAATATCGCGAATCTTTCGAAGCGCGCGGGCAGCAAGAATAAACCCGTAAAAGTAGGTAGCTTCCCAAAATCAGTAAGCAAGGAGGGGGTACATGATCTGGTGGGGAACGTTTGGGAATGGGTGGAAGACGATTACAGGCCTTATAAAGGTAGTACCTATAAAAATAACTATTACGATTCTGGATATAAAATATTACGCGGACACTCTGCAAGTGATATCGGTCATTTCCCGGGTGCCATGTATGCAAATGCCATCAAAATGTTTGCCCGCAGTGGCTACAGGCAATTTGCAAATCCAGATGAGCCAGGACCAGATGTTGGGTTTCGCTGCGTAAGCGAAAACAAACCTGCCCCAATCAAAGCGGGATTATCTTTATCAAGCTCATCCGATACAGCAGGGTCAACTAACAAAACTAACTCTATTGAAAAATCTTCGCTCCTGAATACAATATCTAAAGATAAGGCCCCATTTAATCCGTTCGCTCCAAAATCTAACCTTCCTGAGTCGGGAATTCTTGTTTTAACGCTTCTAGCATTTATCGCCGGGGTATTCAGTTTTTTATCTCCCTGCACCTTACCCATCCTTCCCGCTTATTTTGCCGTGACAGCACAAACTGACCGGGCGCGCATGGGTATGATGTCCCTCGCTTTCTTTTTTGGGCTTGCCAGTCTCTTCGTTGCGATGGGAGCTTCTGCCAGCGCACTGGGCCAATTATTGCGCAACTATATGTTTCAGATTTCGCAAATCGGTGGTGGCATAGTTGTAATCTTTGGTGTCATGACCCTGTTTGGAAAAGGATTTTCAGGAGCCAGTTTTCAGGGAAAACCTGCGTCCACTTTTATCGGATTTTTCCTGTTCGGTGCAACCTTCGCTCTGGGCTGGACTCCATGCGTCGGCCCCATCCTTTCTAGTATCCTCATGCTGGCGGCTTCTGAAAAAACCGTATTTCAAGGAATGAATCTTTTGTTCTTTTATGCAGTTGGACTCGGCCTACCCCTGATTCTCGTAGCAACTTTGTGCGGCAACCTACCCAAAGACGGAATGTTTTGGACCCTGCTACGAGGAAAAGGTTGGGATATTCCTGTTGGCGGGAAAACTGTTTTCCTCCACACCACCAATCTGTTCAGTGGAATTTTATTGATCGCATTAGGAGTCGTTCTTGCCACCGGCTACATGACCTATGTCAACAGCCTCATTCCCATAGAAATTCAACTCTGGTTCAGCAAATTTGAAGAAGGGGTCCTCCAGTGGTTCACCTCCTAACAAAAGAGGCTATGCAACAACTCACTTTTTCATCTGACTAAAAATAAGCATCTAGATTGTAAAAGAGGGTAAAGTTTTGTTAAACTATGAAAAGTTATTAACATATTTTTAGACCTATGAAATTTATTTCTAATATCTTAGTACTTATCCTTCTGGTTCTACCTGCCTGTTCTGGGGTAGATTCGGTTACTAAAAAAAGGTACCAAAATACTGAAAACACTATTGTCCTTAAAGATTTGACTGCCAGTGATTTTGACTTGCAAGATGCTGGCTCGCAATTGCAGAGTGCTATTGAAGATGCCATGGCAGATACGAGTTATACCCTCGCTGGCGAAAGTGCACGCTATAGCCTGAAGTATAAAGTTCTCGAATTCGATGGAGGGAGTCGTATCGCACGCATCGCAACGATGGGGTTTTCTGACTCAGCTAAAGCCAAATTAAGAGTCAAAGCCGCACTTTTTGATGGCCAAGATATGGTTGGAGCCTGGGAAGTCGATTCATGGGTAAAAGGTGGCCCCACGGGCGGCACTGAAAAAGATTTATTTGAACGCGCAGCTAAAGAAATTACCAGTCATCTTAAGGGCGACTTCTAAGTTACTTCCCATACTCTTTCCTCAATTCGCATCTTTCGCACAACGAAACCCAATAAAATTAAGTTTGGAGTCTGGTTTCATCCAATTCCTATAATAGGTTGGTGAAAATTTTATCGTAATATGTGTCTGTAATAATCCGCCCCGTATTACCTTGAATAACTCCCGTTCATCTTCAGGTTGCCCTGGATAAGTATAACCTTCACCAATCCATTCCCATACATTATGACCCATCCCATAAACTCCGTAAGGACTGATCCATTCCTTTCTTTTATCCACTGGCTCCGACATAAAACCTGAAAAACCATTATTAGGATGATCAACGAAATTCCACCATGGCCATTTCCTACCATCGGTACCCCGCGCAGCTTTTTCCCATTCGATTTCCGTTGGCAACCGCTTGCCCTGCGCCTTGCAAAATTCTAATGACTCCCAATAAGAAACATGCGTGACAGGGTACAACGCGGACTTAGGAGAAAAAGTATATTTTGGTTTAAATTTTTTGAATTGCTCGCGGCTTACTTCATAACGATCAATAAAATAAGCATCTGATGCTACGCTCTTACCCAGACGGGTTCGTGGTTCTTCTTTATGCCCCATTATAAAATCCCCGGCAGGGATATAAACCATGTCTTCCGGAACCTGTAACCCGGCAGGAACATCTACTTCTATCTGTACTACTTCATAAGAATCGCAAGCGAAAAGTAAAAGAATAAAGGCAAAGGAAAGAAAACGCAGAGAAACTAATGTAATAGGCTTGAGTATATTTGTTAGCTTTTGAGGCATCGACTTAATGAATCCCGTGTCACACGGGTGGGCGTTTGTCGAAGAAATGGAAAACCTCACCACCGTTGATCGGTAGAGGTTTCTTCTTAAAATCGAGAGGATGGTCAATGCCCGGTTGAATCGTTCCGTCTACAGAGTAGGGACCGCTGTTAGACCAGTAGTTTCTTTTACGGGTATCCAGAAACTTGATACTCGTGATGTACTTGATATTCTTGTACCCGTATTTAAATGGCGCAATCAATCGCAACGGATAACCATGATCTTTGCTCAAAGACTTTCCGTTCATACGCAAAACAAACAACACACGTGGACGCAGTAACTCTTCTAAAGCAAAACTCTCGTAATAGGAATCAGCCGACTGGATATAAACAAATTTCGCCGCAGGGTCGGGTTGCACCTTTTTGACAAGTTCTGAAAATTCGAAACCCTCCCATTTCGCTTTTGCCGACCAGCATTCAACACACTTGAGACGAGAAACCTGTGATACCATTTTGAGTCCAAACAAATCTTCGTAACCGAGTCCGATAGGATTCTTCACCATGCCGCCAACGGCAAGCCCCCAATTTCCCATATCCACTCCCAAAAAAGGGTTTGCGCTGCGAATATGAAAACCAGGGACATCACGATTTTGAATGTACTGCTTGGGAACATTTTTATCATTACGGAAGTCATCTATAGCAGAGGCCCGACCAGGAAGAAGAGTCGAAAGACCCGCAAAGGAAATGAGCTTTAAAATATCACGTCGCAAAAACCCTTTTTTATATTTACTCTCATCTGGTTTTTTGTTTTCGCTGTCCATGACTTTATTTCAATTCCAGAACATCCTGCATATCGTAAACACCTTTGGATTGATTAAGAATCCATTGTGCCGCCCGGATAGAGCCACGAGCGAAGGTTTGCCTACTTTGTGCGCGGTGAAAAATTTCGAAGTTCTCACCCATACCACCAAACAAAACACGATGTTCTCCAATTATATCCCCAGCACGTACAGTGTGAATACCAATTTCCTTTGACGTGCGCTCCGTGATGCCCTGTCTTCCATAAACCCCAACCTCATCGAGATTGCGCCCTAGCGAATCGGCAACGATTTCAGAAATACGTACCGCGGTACCGCTGGGAGCATCTTTTTTAAACTTGTGGTGAGCCTCGACAATTTCTACATCATAATCATCTCCCAGAACACGCGCTGCATCGGCGACCAGCTTGAACAAAACATTCACTCCGATACTCATATTGGGCGCGACCACTAATGGAATTTTTTGTGCAAGCCCTGCAATTTCTTTTTTTTGTTCTGCCGAAAACCCCGTCGTGCCGACCACAACTGGTTTTCCGCTTTTTGCAGCAGCGTTGAGAGTAACCATGCTGGAAGTCGGGGTAGTAAAGTCGATGGCAACATCACACGATTGGAAAGCAATCGTCGGGTCATCCACAATTGAAACCCCTTTATTATCAATGCCTATTACTTTTCCAACATCCTGACTTATTAATTCGCTGCCTGCGCACTCGGTTCCGCCACCCAGCTCAACACCATCAGTGTCTTCAATACACTCGGCAATCGTCCTGCCCATGCGTCCTGCAATTCCTATAACCAAAATTTTTGCCAAAATACCTGCTCCTGTTAATAATTAAATTAGGTTCCGACTTGATTGTCTGCGCTATGCCAGGGAATATTCTTTAAGAACAGATTGCAATGCTGCCAGATTGTTTTCAGATGGAGCACAAAGAGGCGCACGAAACTCATTATCGATGCGGCCCATAATAGCAAGTGCCGTTTTGACAGGGATGGGGTTTGTCTCGATAAACATAATGTCGTTGAGTTTCATCAATTCATAATGTACCGACCGCGCCGTCTCCATATCCCCTGCAAGTGCCGCGCTGCATAACTGAGCGAACTTATCGGGGACAAGATTTGCAGTGACCGAGATCACTCCCTTGCCACCTAAAGCTAGTATCGGCCAGGTGAGCGCATCTTCCCCTGAAATAACCTCAAAAGCAGGTCCGCAGGATTTAATAATTTCGCTAACCTGGACCAGATTCCCCGAAGCTTCTTTTATACCAATAATATTTTCAATTTGTGAAAGCCGCGCAACGGTTGCCGGTAGCATATTGATCGACGTACGACTCGGCACGTTATAAAGAACAATCGGAAGTTTTGTCTCTTTTGCGACTGCTGCGAAATGCTGGTACAAGCCTTCCTGTGTTGGTTTATTGTAATAGGGCGTTATCAGCAGGGCGCCATCGGCACCCAACTGTTGTGCAGTCAAGGTCAACTCGATAGCTTCATGCGTAGAGTTCGAACCGGTTCCGGCCAACACAGGCACCCTGCCCTCACAGGTTTCCACTGCTATACGAATGACCTCCTCGTGTTCCCGATGGTCCAGCGTTGCTGATTCTCCTGTGGTGCCACAGGGAACAATACCATTAGTCCCATTTTTAATATGGAACTCGATTAACCCTTTAAGAGCTTTCGCATCCACCTTACCGTTTTTAAACGGAGTGACTATTGCAACAAATGATCCCTCAAACATAATATTTATTTAAACCGGAAGGATTGTTAATATTCGCCAAGCGTTCCTTCAAAACCAATGCGGGTAAATCCTTCAAGATAAACATCTGATCCATTAGCAGGGTCAAAGTCTACTTTTAAAATCTCACCGCCCCGCGTTTCAACTTTAACGGGAGGTTTGACTAAATTTTTATAAGATGAAAGTAAAGCCGAAGCTACCGTCCCCGTGCCACAAGCCAGGGTTTCGTCTTCCACTCCTCGCTCGTAAGTGCGGATCTTCAAATCATGGTCGCCAATCTTCTCCACAAAGTTCACATTGGTTCCCGATGGGGCAAATACATCATGAAAACGGATTCCATTACCCACTTCCTTCACATTCACATTTTCGACATTGTCAGAATAAATGATCGCATGTGGTACACCCGTGTTGAGGCTGTCGATTGTATATTGTGCTCCGTTTAGTTCAGCAACAATATCCTGCTTTAAGTTTTCGGGTGCGGTGAGTTTGACCCGCACAGAAGCCCCACTGACTTTTGCGGCAATGATTCCGGCGACTGTTTCGAGGGTTAACTCATCAGAAGTAATCCCTTTTTCCACCGCATAGCGTGCAACACAACGGCCGCCGTTTCCGCACATCTCCGCAGAGGAACCGTCGTCATTATAGAAATCCCACTTGATGTCGGCCTTGTCGGAATTTTCGACAAAAATTACGCCATCCGCACCGACAGACATTTTGCGATCGCAGACCCGTTTGACGAAATCAACCTTTTTCGAGTTATCCATCACCGGCACCCGGTTATCTATAATGATAAAATCGTTGCCACTGCCACTCATTTTTGTGAATTGAACGGCCATGTGCTCTTTCATGCCTTTCGAAAAAAATTGTCAGATAATTGGGTTAATTATGATTTAGATGCAAAAGCCACTGGGCAGATTCCTACAAGGCTAAGCAATTCTATCACCCGCTACTTCTTGAGGCAACACCACCTCAATTCTGGGCAAAATACAATAGAACCTGTAATTGAATATTTTCGACCTGCTCAGAGAATATCAAGTATTCTCTAAAACAATCTTCCCGATATGTTTATTGGTCGCAAATAGAGCGTGGGCTTCGTTCGCCTGATCAAAGCTAAATTTTTCTTCGTGAATAAGCGGCTCAATTAATCCCTCATCTATCCACTTTGCAATACTTTCGAGGATAAATTTATGATGAGTTCGGCCTTCCCCTGTTAGCATGGGTAGAAGCATAAAGACTAAATGCAAACTTAATCCTTTCATATGCATGGGTGTAAGGTCATGTTGATTTGTCCCGACAATACCGATCACTTGACCGCTGGTCTTGGCAGCTTTTAAAGATTTATCGAGATTGTCTGCGCCAATAGTATCGAACACAACATCAAAGCCTTTACCTTCAGTGAGACGTTGAGTATAGTCTTTGACCGATTCATCACGGTAGAAAATAATTTCATCTGCTCCCAGCCCCTTAGCAATTTTGGCTTTTTCCTCAGAAGAAACCGTTGTTGCGACCCGAGCACCCTGTTGCTTGGCCAGTTGTATTGCAATGTGACCCACCCCACCCGTGCCAGCATGAATAAGAATATGGTCTTCCTTTTTTATATGCGCGCGGTCGAATAGCCCTTCCCACGCAGTGATGGCTACAAGCGGTAATGCAGCTGCCTCCGAAAAACTCAGCGCTTTAGGTTTCAAAGCTATCAAATTACTATCTGCCAACATATATTCGGCTAACGCACCTTCAATATTTCCGGCTTCTCCTTGTAAACCTCCAGCACAACCGTAAATCTCGTCACCCGTTTTAAACGCAGTTACTCCTTCTCCTACTTCTGTTATGACCCCAGCCACATCCATATGAAGGGTTCCGGGTGATGCAGGGTTAATCTTGACTTTTCCTTTGAGGATCTTATGGTCAACAGGATTAAGGCTTGAGGCTTTTACCCCAATCACAACATGCCCTTTTTTTACTTTTGGTTTATTAATTTC
>JAKUOQ010000041.1 GCA_022450865.1 Nitrospinales bacterium
AAATCGACAAGATGCGCCATTCTGCTACCCATTCTCTATTTGAGCGGCGAGATGTGATCATTGTCGCCAGCGTTTCTTGTATTTATGGATTAGGGTCTCCCGAAGCCTATCAGGGTATGCTGTTGTTCCTCGAGCGCGGGAAACGAATGGAACGGGATCATGCCCTTTCTAAATTGGTCGAGATTCAATACAAAAGAAATGATATCGATTTTCAACGCGGTACCTTCCGGGTTCGTGGTGACGTACTAGAAATTCTTCCCGTTTATGAAAGAAATGAAGCCATTCGCATTGAGTTCTTTGGTGACGAGATCGATCGAATCTCATCTTTTGATCCACTAACCAGACAACCGATTGCAGAACTAGATCGAATTGCTATATACCCTGCTAGTCATTATGTGACTCCACAGGAACCTCTCCAATTGGCCATGAAAAATATTCGCAAGGAGCTTGTTGAACGAATTGCTTATTTTGAAAGTCAAAATCTGCTTATCGAAGCACAAAGAATAGACCAAAGAACATTATTCGATCTGGAAATGATAAAGGAAGTTGGTTATTGTCAGGGAATAGAAAATTATTCTCGTCACTTAATGGCTCGCAAACCTGGGTTACCGGGCCCTACTCTTTTGGATTACTTTCCAAAAGACTCACTCTTCATCATAGACGAAAGCCATGTGACACTGCCGCAGTTGCGAGGTATGTACAACGGCGACCGATCTCGGAAAGAAAGTTTGGTTCGTTATGGTTTTCGTTTGCCTTCTGCTTTCGATAATCGACCCCTTAAATTTGAAGAATTCGAAAAATATGCAAAAAACATCATCTATGTTTCCGCAACTCCAGGCCCTTATGAACTAGAAAAATGTGGGGAAAAAGTCACGGAGCTAATTGCACGGCCTACGGGGTTGGTTGATCCGGAAATCGAAATTAAACCGGTAGTAAGCCAGGTCGACGACCTTTATAACCAGATTCGTACTCGCGCAGAAAAAAAACAGCGCACCTTGGTCACCACCTTGACCAAGCGGTTTTCAGAAGACCTCGCCGAACATCTTTCAGAAATGGGGCTCAAGGTAAAATATTTACATTCCGATATTGTTACGTTGGAAAGAACACAAATTATCGGTGAACTCCGGAAGGGGGAATTTGATGCATTAATAGGTATAAACTTGCTTAGAGAGGGGCTGGACATCCCTGAAGTTTCTTTAGTCGCGATATTAGATGCGGACAAAGAGGGGTTTTTAAGATCGACCACTTCTTTGATCCAGACCTCGGGACGAGCTGCAAGGAACCTAGATGGAAAAGTGATATTTTATGCTGATACCATTACAAAATCCATGCAAGAGGCTATGGATGAGATGAGTCGACGGCGAAAAATTCAATTGGAATACAACAAAGTAAATAATATTACCCCAGCCTCCATCAAAAAACCAATTCAAGACATCATGGGGTGCAAAGAAACCAATGAATTCGCTATGGAAGTTGTAGAAGAAGAGGAAACTTATGAATCAGGAATGCCTTTACTGGAATTAATTGAAAAACTAGAAAAACAAATGCTATCCGCAGCAAAAAATTTAGAATTTGAAAAAGCCACCAAACTCAGAGATCAAATAAAATTAATACGAACGAAAGATTTAAAAATTATTGCCGGGTAATTCAGAGTGTATTATTTATTCGATCAGCTAAGCGTATTTTAATAAACTTGGTAAAGTTCGTTTCTGTTTCTTATAAAACATGAAACTACTGATTTCTTATTCCCTACTGAAGCAAATAGTGCTATGAAAGGTAGGAATTCCCGATATTAAATTTGAATAAAAAAAGGTTATGTAGCCGGTTTAGGCGGGTACAACTGAAAATACTTCTTAAAAATATTTTTTGCAATAGGTGCTGCTGTAGCTCCACCATGGCCTCCATGTTCTACTAAAACAGCTACCGCAATCTCTGGCTTCTCATAAGGAGCAAACGCAACAAACCAGGCATGGTCTCTATATTTATAGGGAATCTCATTATCTTGTTCCATCTCTTTTTTGGCTTTCATTCGAACCACTTGCACGGTTCCAGTTTTCCCTGAAACAACAACATCCTTCAACCGCGATTTTTTTCCTGTCCCTCTAGGTCCATTAACCACATCACGCAATGCCTTTCGAATGATTTCTAGACTTTCCGAGCTATCCGCAATTTTCCCTTTAATTTCTGGAAAATATTCTTTGATCGTTTTTCCACCTGGCTCTTCAATTCGTTTTACAAGATAAGGCTTAAGAAGCATGCCACCATTTGCGACCGCAGCAATCATGTTTGCTTGTTGCATAGGAGTAACCAGGTTATATCCCTGGCCAATGGAGGCAGAAATAGTTTCCCCTAATAACCAGGGCTGCTTCCTATTTTTTAGCTTCCATTGAGTACTTGGAACAAGTCCACTTTTCTCTCTACTCAAACCCAATCCAGTAGGGAATCCAAAACCAAAAATTTTTGCATAACGTGCAAGGGTATCGATTCCCATTCTATGACCAACCGTATAGAAAAATACATCGCAAGACTGCACAAGAGCATCATGTATATTTACGTCCCCATGTCCATTTTTTTTCCAGCATCTATACCTTCCTCGACCTAATTTAAAATGTCCAGGGCAGTTAATAGTTGTTTCAGGGTCTATCATCCCCTCTTCCAAAGCCGCATAAGCTACAGCAATTTTATAGGTGGAACCCGGAGGATATTGACTATGAATAGAACGGTTTTGCAGGGGATGCATTTCATCATTAATCAGTTTTTTCCAGTTCTCTGGTGTTATTCCTGCTGCAAACTCATTTGGATCGAATGAGGGTTTACTCGCTATAGCGAGAACTTCTCCCGTTTGGACTTTCATCACGACAACAGATCCATTCATAACATTTTCAGGAGTGCTAATCATTGCTTTTTCCAGTTCTTCCTGAACCCTTACATCAAGGGTTAGAATCAGATTATTACCGTTTTCAGAAGGAAATTTGCGTAAAGTTTTTAACTCTCTTCCAGAAACATCGGCTTCTACTTCCTTGTATCCCTTTTTCCCTCGCAAAGTAGGTTCCAAAACATTTTCTAAACCATTTTTTCCTACAAAATCTCCCTGGCTATAAAACGGATTCTTCGAACTCCCCAGTTTTGATTTTGAAATCTCTCCCAAATAGCCAATGACATGGGACATTAAATGTTTATAAACATAATTTCTAAGTGGCTCTGCTTTAATTTTGATCCCCGGAAGACGCATATTATTTTCCTCAACAAATGCGACTTCTTCACGGGAAATATTTGCTTTGATCAGAATATCTTTAAAAGATTTTTCCCTTTTCATATTTATTTTTAACTTATCACTCTCAAATTTTATTTTTTTTGCAAGAAAACTCAGAGAAGAATCTCGATCTCTTGCGTCCTCAGGGGTTATATAGAGGTTGAAAGAAGGTCGAATGCTTACCAGGGTTTCGCCATTTCGGTCTTTAATCGTACCCCGGTAAGCAGGAAGACTTATCATGCGTACCCGATTATTTTCTGAAAGACCTGTTAAATATTGCCATTTTAAAATTTGCAGATACCAAATTCGAATGGACAAGCAAAGAAAAGCAAAAATTATCAGGATTACAAAGATACGAATCTTTTTTTTAATTGCATCGTTAGTTTCTATACCTCGGCGGAACATATTTACTTAACCCAAGTCATATAAAGTTTAGACGTTTTTAATTTCAACCAGCCCTCTAAATGGTTTAAAGCATAAAATAAAACCGGCCCCACTATTCCGTTATATAAACTATAAGCTGGCAATGACTGATATAAAAAGCTGGTAGCAACCTCACCTCCTAGAACAGTGTTCATAGATAAATAAAACACCAAACCATCAAATAAGGAAGATAAGATCAGAAAAAAGGCAACGGGGATTACACCTTCAACATAAAATTTATCTTTAAGAGCCGAAAAAAATAAACCAATAAAACTTTTAGACAAAGTGTTGACACCCAACAACCCGCCGGAAAGACTGTCTTGTAATATTCCTGTTATCACACCTGACCCAACACCCATAGTCCTTGAGCAATGGACAGCACAATAAACCACCCAGATTAAAGCCAAATCTGGGACCACTCCACCAATGGAAAACATTCCAAGCCAAGTTGTTTGAATAGAAAATAAAATTAAAACTATTAGAATTTGAGCAAGGTAATACATGTTATTTATTAAGACAGTAAAACAAGGACTTCTTCTAATTTAGACAAATCTGAACCAGGAGTAAGTGTGATCTCCTGAAATAATCCCTGTTTTTTTTTGACAACCTGGAAAACTGTCCCGATAAAAAGTCCTTTTGGAAAAATTCCACCCAACCCTGAAGATAGAACTCGGTCACCCACTTTTATTTTGGCGGTGTTCGGAACGTACTTTATTTGGCATTGTTTTTTTCCTGTACCTACTACCACCCCTGAAACACGACTATCTTGAAAGATACTGTCTATAGCACTACGGGAATCTATAGTTAGTAAAACCTTGGATGTATTAGGTCCAGCAAAAATGATTTGACCAATGACACCAGAGTTTGTAACCACCGCAAGATATTTTTTAAGACCATGTCGGGAACCTTTATTGATAACCACAACCTTGGACCATTGGGTTGCATCTCTACCAATGACGGAAGCAACCAATGAATCTTTTTTTCGGTCTTCCTGGTAGGCTATTAAACCTGCAAGTCTCTTCTGTCGAGAAATTCTCTCGATAAGTTCATTTTTTTCATTACCGAGTTTATCAACTTCTAATTTAAGTCGCTCGTTTTCCTTAGAAACACTTACAAGGTAAAAATAATTATTTATAACATCTGAAACAGATTGAACGGATTGTGTGAATAGGCTTTGAAACGGTGAAAGGGTAAGGCTCGTCAATGAATCGAGGAAAGACATTTCTTTTTGCTGTTTGGCACTTATACTCATCAAAGCCAGAGAAAACAGCAAAATGGAAAAAACCAGAATAATATTTTTTCTTCCTTTGGGTCCCTTGTTGGGCACTGCTAAATAGTAACCTTTCTCAGCAACTTGGGGTCAGCCAAAACTTTGCCGGCACCTAAAGCTACTGCTGAAAGAGGATCCATCGCCAAAGTAATGGGTAGACCTGTAGCTTCTTTAAGTAGGATATCTAGGCCTTTGATTAGTGACCCTCCTCCGGCAATCACCACTCCCTTATCCACAATATCAGCAGCCAATTCAGGAGGCGTACGTTCTAGAGCAATCTTCACAGCTTCTACAATGGCTCCAAAAGTTTCAGTGAGTGCTTCTCGAATTTCCTCGTCAGAAACAAGCAGTGTCGTTGGAATACCAGCGATTAAATCTCTTCCCTTAACTTCCATTGTCATGCTCTCATTTAATGGGTATGCGGAGCCAATATGAATTTTCACTTCCTCGGCAGTTCGTTCACCAATCAAAAGGTTATATTTTTTCTTTATATAATTTACGATGGCTTCATCCATCTCATCTCCGGCAATTCGTACTGATCTACTAAAAACAATTCCAGACATGGAAATTATTGCCACTTCTGTTGTTCCACCACCAATATCAATAATCATATTTCCGGTAGGTTCCTGTACTGGAAGATCCACCCCAATTGCGGCAGCCATAGGTTCTTCTATTAGAAAAACTTCCCGTGCACCAGCTGATTCTGCAGAATCCCTTACAGCCCTTTTTTCAACCTGAGTAATTCCTGATGGAACTGCAATTACCACTCTGGGTCGAACCAATGTTTTCCTGTTGTTGTGGACCTTACGGATGAAATGACTAATCATTTTTTCTGTAACTTCAAAATGTGCAATCACTCCGTCTTTCATGGGTCGAATAGCGGAGATGGTTCCCGGGGCTCTTCCCAGCATTTGCTTAGCCTCTTCGCCTACTGCCTGCACTTCTTTAGTGTTACTATTAATAGCAACGACAGAAGGTTCTCGTAAAACAATCCCCTGCCCTTTGACATTTACTAAAGTATTGGCTGTGCCCAAATCAATTGCCAAATCGTTCGAAAAAAAATCCCAGAATAAATTTAACACCTAGGCAACCTTCTTTAAGTTTTAGTTAATTATATAACTAATTGTTTTTCTTCATCCAAGCTTTACCCGCGTAACTAATTGTTTTTCCTTACTTTGTTTTATAGCAAGGGGTCAAAAGAATTGCAAGATAAAAGCCCCTGTACTTGGGCAACCAATAGCAATTTAAACCATAATATATTTTATAGTCATTTATTCATTAAAATGACAAGAACGTAATATGCCTTGCGATTCTCTTTAGCCTTTTATAGTATAGAGGGCTTTATTAACGAACATAGCCAGGTTGTTTTAATGTTAAGTATAATTCGCGAACACGCTGATTCATGGATGATTAAAGCCATCCTCTGGTTAATTATTTTCGCTTTTGTTGGCACCATATTTTATTCATGGGGAATGGGAGGTTCCGCCAGTTCTGGGGGTGGAGTCATCGCTACTGTTAATGGACAAAAAATTCTACAGGCTGAATACGAACGAAACTTTAACAATCTCGTAAACTTTTATCGACAACAGTTCAGAAGTCAGTTTTCCAATGACATGATAAAAAAGCTGGATCTAAAAAATCAGACCCTACAAGGCTTGATCCAGAAAAAAATTCTTCTAATTGAAGCAAATAAACAAAATATTCGAGTGAGTGACGAAGAGGTAATCTCTTACATCAAAAAATTACCTTCTTTCCAGGACGATAAAAAGTTTAGTGAACCTGCTTACAGAAATTATATAAAGATTCAAAGGCTAACACCTGGGGAATTTGAAGAAAGTCAACGCGAGATCCTTTTACTGGAAAAACTTGAAAAATTATTTCGCACACACTCCAAGGCCACAAAGTCAGAAATATTGAAAGAGTTTAGCAATCAGGAAGATAAAGTAAAATTAGAATATGTAAGATTTACCAGCGATCACTTTACATCAGAAACAAAAATCACAGATCAGACTCTGCAAGACTTTTTTCAAGCCAATAAAACTCAATTTCAAATTCCTCCACAAATCCGCGTAAAATACGTAAAAATTGAATCCAAAGATTATGAATCACAAGTCGAACCTAGAGATGAAGACATTGAAGACCACTATCAGACTAAAATAGCCGACTTCCAAGTTAAGAAAAAATACAAAGCCAGTCACATCCTCATAAATTTAAAACCTTCTGAAATTGAAGGCGATCTATCGGAAGAAGAAAAACGGAAACAAGCTGATAAAAAAGCCAAACTAAAATCAAATGAACTTCTGGAAAAACTAAATAAAGGTGCCGATTTTGGTGAGATTGCAAAAAAACATTCTGACGACTCGGCATCAGGCATAAATGGAGGAGGTCTCGGAGAATTTCCAAAAGGAACCATGGTTTCAGCCTTTGAAAAAGCTCTCGATAATCTAAAACCGGGAGAAATAAGCAAACCTATTCTAAGCCGTTTTGGTTATCACATTATCAAGCTAGAAAGTGTAGAGGAAAAACGATTAAAACCATTGGATGAAGTTAAAAATGAAATCATTGAATCTTTAAAGGAAATAAAAGCCAGACAACGTGTAAAAAGAATAATAAAGCGCATACACATGGCGGCTCAGCAAGATGGAAACTTGGATAAAGCCGCAGACGGTCATCAACTAAAAACCACAGAAACGACTTTCTTTTCCAAGGAAAATCATAATATTCCTGAAATCGGAGATCAGCCTGAATTCTTTAAAACGGCATTTATTCTTGGGAAAAATAAAGTTGGTGAACCCATCATTACTCCGGAAGTTTCTTATATCTTAAAAGTTATCGAAGAAAAACCTAAATACATTCCCGAGTTACGCAAGGTACAGGAAAAAGTGAAAGACGCACTAATAGAAAGTAATAACAAAACTGCTACCTTGAAAAAATTTGAAGAATTAAAAGAAAGTTTGAAGGAAAATAAAGACTTGGAAAAAATAGTTAAAAGCTACGGCCTAAGTATAAGCAACACACCATTCTTCAGTAAATCAGAATCTATCCCGGGTATTGGTAATATAGAACAAATTAAAGAAAATTCTTTTGCTATGAAGACAGGGGAGTTTGGCTCTGCCCAAGTTCGTGAACGTTTTTATCTATATAAGCTAGTAGACATCGAAAAATCGGGAACACCAGATCCGGAGCAGACCAAACAAATCACAGACAAAATAAAAACAGAAAAAACGCGTCAAGCATTTCAAGAATGGATCGACAACTTAAAAGCCGGTGCGGAGATTTTGGTAGACAAAACCTTGCTATAAGCTCCCTAACATCCCTCTTTTTTGTACAAACGGTGGATAGCCAAAACTTTCTTAACTAAAGAATCTATATCTTTGGCGAGTACCCGAATCATTTCTTCTTTCCTAATTCCTCCTAAATCATAAATAATGTCTGGAACAGAGCCATAAGTGGTTATCGCCTTTTCTGTACCCCATTCTAAGGAAGAGCCCTCTCGAATGCGTACTTTCTTTGGCTCCTTAGAACGGTCAAAAGAAGCAATTTGAAATTTCAACTTCTTGCAAATTTGAAGCAAGGAATCAGTATATTTAATATTCATTACCGCTCGTTTTTCTGGATCGTGTTGCATCACCGTTAATACGATATTAGCCACATGACGGGAACCGCCAAATTGTGGTCGCGCTCCAGTAAAAATATCCTCTCCATTCTTTATAACGCGTCCCGGAATAGCTAGGACATCCTCATGTTGCTTCGCATTACTCAATCCTAATCCGATATTAGTTTGAACCTCCGGAATTAAATTTCCAATACGTTCTTTTTTGAAAATTTCAATGGCATTTTCTAAATCACAAAGGGATTTTAATTTTTCACCTTCCCGATACATTGCGGCAAAAGGCTCAACACACGGAGTACCATTACCCGGAGAAATACTTCCAAGGATAGACTGGTTAATATATTCTTTAGCTCTTTGCACTGCTAATCGCAAAGATACTCCTAGGGCTAGCTTTGCCGCTATTGCCGAAGAAAATACACAGCCTGTACCATGAATATCTAACTTTGATAAACGTCCAGACAAAAAAACCTGAAAACCTTTTTCGTCTAATAGTAAATCATCGGGGTTTCCTTTAAGATGGCCACCGGTAATCAAAACGGCGCGCACTCCAGTTTTTAAAATAATACGGGCCGCTTTCTTCCTGTCTGCCAGACTTCTAATTTTCAGACCAGAAAGTAGCTCCGCTTCCCTTATATTAGGAGTAACCAGGGTAGCTAAAGGCAGTAATAATTCTTTGAGGGCTTTAACTCCGCCTAGTGTCAACAAACGCTTACCCGAAGACGAAGAAACAATTGGATCAACAACTATATTTTTCATTCGGTTTTTCTTTGCCATTTTTGAAACGAGAAAAACAGTTTCTTCATTACCGAGCATTCCAATTTTAACGGCCTGACATTTTTTATCCGCTGAAATAGCCCGGAATTGTTCTCCAATCACAGAGGTAGGCAAGTCATAGGTTGATTGCACACCAAAAGTATTTTGAGATGTTATGGAGGTAATAATAGTTTTTCCAAAAACACCAAGAGCCGAAAACGTTTTTAGGTCTGCTTGAATACCGGCTCCTCCTCCTGAATCTGAGCCCGCAATAGTCAAAACAGTATTTATAGTTCTTTCAGACATAGCTAACCTTAATTTAAAAAAGTGAACAATCAAGAAGGGGTAATTTAGCAGACGGCAAAGAGGACTGGCAATAGAATATTAACTTTTTCAACCCACGGTAACAGATTTTGCCAGAGAACGAGGCTTATCAATATTTCTCTTAAGGGATGTAGCAGTAAAATAAGCAAATAATTGACCAATAACAAGTTGGATCAGAGGAGCAATCAGTGTAGGGACCTTTGGGAGAATCAATTCTTCATTAAATAAATCTTGATTTTTCCTCTGCTCAGTAAAATGGATTCCCAAGACAAATCCAGACCGGGCACGAATTTCTTCAATGCTATGCAGCGTTGATTGATACAATTCCTTTTTCTCTTTTGGAGGTACAAAAACAATGGAGAAAATTTCGTCATCAATCATCGCTAGGGTACCGTGCTTGAGAAATCCTCCGGGCATTCCTTCCGCGTGAACGTAGGCTACTTCTTTCATTTTTAAAGCTGCCTCTAAAGCTATTGGATAATATATTCCACGCCCTAAATACAACCAGTTTTTGTTTTTACAATATTTATGCGCAATGCGATGAATAAAACCAGATCTCTCATTTAAAATTCCCTGAATAATCGCGGGAAGATCTTTTAGGGAATTATAGTTTTGCTGATATATTTTTTTTGAAATAACCTTTTTCTTAAGTCCTAATTTCATTGCTATCAGAGTGAGCACTACCATTTGCGATAATGCAGCTTTGGTACTGATAACACAAATTTCAGGCCCTGATCCTTGCAAAATGACTTGATCCACCATCCGAGCAATTGAAGACCCCATCACATTCACAATAGCAGCCGTTTTTGCACCTTTCGCTTGCGAATATTTTAAAGCCGATAGCGTATCGAAAGTTTCACCTGATTGTGACATTGCAAACACCAAAGTATTTTTATTGACATTTGCCAGTGTTAAAAATTCATCTGAGCTGATCGAGGGAATAAACTCCTGCGCCAGTTCAGAAAAAATGTATTGCGCATATTTTGCAACATAGAACGTAGTGCCAACTCCCAAAAAATATGAGGAACCTGCTTTCGCAAACATCTCAACAACTTCCTCCAATCCTGAGGCCTCTAAATCAAGTGCATTGGATATGGTTTGCGGCTGCTCATAAATTTCTTTGAGCATATAATGAGGATACCCTTTTTTCTTTGATGTTTCGCTGTCCCATTCAATCTTGGTAATTGGTTTCGCAACCTCATCTTCATTTGTAATACTTTTAACAACGTAGGAATCACGGGAAAGAATGGCATATTCTCCATCATCTAGGATGACAGCATTTTTAGTATGATCTATAAAGGCATTAAAGTCTGAACTAACAAATTTTATTTCATCCCCGATTCCTAGCATTAAAGGGGATTCCCGCTTGGCACAAAATATTTGATCTGGCAAATAAGTACAAATAAAAGCCAAGGCAAATGTCCCTTCAATAAGATTGAGGGTCTTAATCAGCGCTTTTTCAGGATTCTGGCTTCTCTTAAAAAACTTCTCCAAAAGGTGCGCAATCACTTCGGTATCCGTTTCCGAAGAAAATTTATAACCTTCTTTTTTAAGCGAATCCC
>JAKUOQ010000042.1 GCA_022450865.1 Nitrospinales bacterium
AGGACTACCCTTAACAACCATATTAATGGTCCCTGAACCTATTGTTTAATCTGTTTTAATGGAGGAGCCGAAGTAAACCATAAGCCGGGTTTTGTTCTTCATTGAAAATGAAGCGGTGACCATCAATCTAGGCCTGCTGTTGCCAACAGGCTCAAGCAATCAACCCGAAAGTATCGGACGGGCAGCCCTCAAACACTTTCCTATTTGATCTTGCTCCAGATAGGGTTTACCAAGCTACCGCTGTCACCAGCAGTACTGGTGAGCTCTTACCTCGCCTTTTCACCATTGCCGCCGACCATTAAAAGTCGAGTAGGCTGTGTATTTTCTGTGGCACTTTCCTTAAGGTCGCCCTCACTCCGCGTTACGGAGTATCCCGCCCTGTGGAGCCCGGACTTTCCTCTCTCTTGACCCAAGGGCCAAAACAGCGATCACCCGGTTTACTTCGGCACTGTAGTTTCGGAAACTTCATCCCAGAATAAAAAGCGCATACAACCTCCGCATTGATGTATTTTTACCGCAACTTTTACTTCAATGACCATCTGAGGTAAAACCTGTTGGAAGCACCCCTGACAAATATTTTCGCGAAGACCAGCTACCGCTCTTCCGTCTCTGGAGTTTGAAATTTTTTCATATCGCTTTAGGATTACTGTCTCCAGTTGAGCCGATATGTTCTTTCTTTTTTCCACTAATTCTTCGAGTTCTTGTTTGAACCTTTTCTCTTCATTTCCTTTTTTTAGCTGATACTCATTAAAATATGCGTCCTCTTCTTTACATTTTTTCTCAACACCAGGAATCTCTTTAGCTTTTACTTCTAAAGCTTCCATAACTTCAAGTTCCATATCTTCAATTTTCGACACTTTTTCTTTGATCGCATCGACTTCAACAAGAATGGCTGTGTATTCTTTATTCGTTTTGACCGCAGGAAGTTTGGTCTTTGCCTTAGCCATATGATCGTTTTCTCCCTGCACTTCTAACTCCAAGTCTTTCCGCTGCTTTTGCAAGGTTTCAATTTCTTCGGTTACAACTTTTAAAATATTTTTCTTTTCTTCCAGTTCTGCACGCGCAGAATCAAGCTGGACCGGAATATCTGCGAGGGTCTTTTTATGCTCGAAAATTTGGTCATCAATATTTTGCAAATGGACCAATTGTTGAAGTTGCAACTTAGGCGATACGGTCATAATTCTCCATCTCGAATAGGGGCTTAAAAAAATGTAGCATGGGCATCAAGTGAAATGCAAATCATACCATTTTTTCTTTTCAAACTTAGTCATATTTTTCAATGAGTTTGTAGCCTGAACCTGTATTTTTCTTTTCCCACCGAGGCGTGGGACACTGGAGGCCACTAGCGGTGAGCCGTTTTCCGGGAAGCCCAATAAACCAAAAATACGCTTGCTATAAAAATAGAAGAATACGTTCCAACAAAAACCCCTACCAGAAGAGCAAAAGAAAAATCATGAATTATTTCACCACCAAAAAAGAATAATGCCAGCACTACCAACAAAGTTGTTCCCGATGTTAACAAGGTTCGACTCAATGTTTGATTGATACTGGAGTTTATTATTTCCGATAGAGAGAGTTTCCCTTTACGTCGTAGATTTTCCCTTATACGATCAAAAACAACAATGGTGTCATTTAGAGAGTAACCTATGATAGTTAAAAATGCCGCAACAATTACCAGCGTGAATTCCTTATCTAAAATCGAAAACGCACCCATGGTAACCAGCACATCATGTATCAGTGCAATGATCGCAGCGATTGCATACTGAAATTCGAACCGCCATGATATATAAATCACGATTCCAATGATGGCATATAAAATAGAAAGCAGCGCTTTTTCTCGTAAATCGCGACCGACCTTAGGCCCTACCATTTCTACTCTTTCCACAATAATATCATCGGAGTGAAACTTTCCAGAAAGGCTCCGCTTAACCATTGCACCTACAGCTTCCAGCTTTTCCTCAGACCGTTCTACTCTTATTAGGATATCTTTTTTCGAACCGAATTCCTGAATGGTGCTTTCACCTAATCCAATGGTTTTAAGACCATCACGAATCACTTCTATATCAGGCGGATTTTTGAACTGTAATTGAACTAGAGTTCCTCCGGCAAAATCAATTCCGTATTTGAGTCCACCAGAAAAAACTATAGAACCTAAACCGATTAGAATCACAATTCCGGAAAGGATCATTGCTGCCTTGATCTTTCCCATAAAATCAAATCGTGTTTCATGTTTAAATAATTGCATAATTAGATACTCAATTGATCAAGTTTTTTCTGGCGCATTGTGCAGTCAAAAAAAGTACGACTTACAAATACAGCCGTAAACATACTCGCCGCTATACCAATACAAAGAGTAATTGCGAATCCTTTAATTGGCCCTGTTCCAAACTGAAATAATACGACCGCAGCAATAAAGGTAGTGATATTTGCATCTACAATAGTACGAAACGCTTTAGAAAAACCTGCTTCAATTGCAGCTCTCACCGTTTTTCCGAGTTTTATTTCCTCACGAATTCTTTCAAAAACTAAAACGTTGGCATCGATCGCCATGCCCACCGTAAGGATAATTCCGGCAATTCCCGGCAAAGTCAATGCCGCACCAAAATAAGCAAGTGCTCCCGTAAGAAGAACAATGTTTAAAGACAATGCTGTAACTGCTATGGCGCCTGAGAGCTTGTAATAAAAAAGAATGAAAATAACGACCAAAGCACCGCCAAAAATAATCGAGTTAATTCCCTTGTTAATAGAATCCTGCCCCAGAGAGGGACCGACGGTTCTATTTTCCAAAATTATAACGGGGGCAGGCAACGCACCTGCACGTAATATGATTGCCAGATCACGTGCATCTTCTGATGTAAATTGCCCGGTTATCTGGGCGCGGCCTCCTGGGATTGCATCCTGTATTACGGGTGCTGAATAAACATTGTCATCAAGAACAATGGCTAAACGTTTTCTAATATTTTCCCTAGTAACCTCATGAAAAATCATTGCACCGACACTGTTAAAATTTAATGCAACATAGGGTTCGTTGAAATCTCCATCAAACCTGACCTCCGCACCTGTCAAAGTTTCTCCTGTCAAAACAGTTCGCTGCTTCAAGAGATAAGGTTCTTTAGTAACTTCTCCTGTTTCTTTATCCTCTTTTCGCTGGTATAGAATCTCAGACCCTTCTGGAGCACTTGCAGACAAGGCCTCTTGTAAGCTATTTTCTTCATCGACTAACTTAAATTCTAGCCGTGCAGTTTTCCCGATAAGATTAATGGCACGTTCAGGATCTTTCACTCCAGGTAACTGTACCAAAATGCGTCGTTCTCCTTGGACCTGAATGGTTGGTTCCGATACACCAAACTGGTCCACCCTATTGCGAATCGTCTCTAGACCCTGACTTACCGCATTTTGTTGGATCTGTTTTACTTGATCTTGGCCCAATTCATAAACCAAACCTAGGCCATCAGAATCTTCGCTGACCATTTTAAAAACGACATAATCTTCCATTATCTTTTTTACAGGTGGAAGATCAAACGCATCTACCATACGGATATTGATCTGTAGATTCTTAAAAATGGCTTTGATGCGATCAAATTCTAAATCCTCTTCACCAATATCACGCTTGATATCATCGGCAAAACGCTCCAAGCTAGCCTCGACAGCCTTTTCAACTTTAACTTCGAGAACCAGATGCATCCCTCCCTGCAAATCCAACCCCAAAGAAATTTTTTCCTTGAGTGGATAAGCCAAAGCAACTGCCCCAAAAATAACAATGAGGATTGAAAGGATTCGCCATTTAAGATTCTTGTACATTCATTCTTTCTTTTATTGTTTTTTATTACCTATGGAAGATCGATTGATCTTTATCCGAACATTATCAGCAATCTGCAACATCACCGTATCATCTTTTAATTTCTTAATAGTTCCATGAATACCGCTCAGGGTGACCACATTATCGCCCTCATTTAAATCATCCAACATTTTTCTGGCTTCCTGCTGTTTTTTTTGCTGCGGACGAATCAAAATGAAATAGAAGATCAAAAACATCATAATCATCGGCGGTAGCAAAGCCAACAAACTGCCACCTCCAGAATCGGCTCCTTCAGGAGGAGGAGCCATTGCAAAAGCTAGTTCAAGCATAATGATTACCTCTATTTAGCATGTTTACATCCTTCTTACTTTTCTGTAAAACGGAAAAATATAAAAAGCCTCCCCCGTTTTTAATTCAAAGGTTTAGCTTCTATCAAATCCGGCTCCATTTGTCAAACTTCCGAGAGTAAAGAGAAGGAAGTCAGAAATTTCTTGGATCAACTGTCTCACTCTTTAATTTTCAAACATTAAAGATATGCTGTGGAAATGAAATGAATAAAGAGAATTGCGGCCCTGCTAGTAAAACTTGTTTTGAACATTTGCCTCGTTTGTGAGTTCATAATAGAGAGAATGGAACTCTTCCGTTGTCAATTTAGGATCTCGCAACTGTGTTAAATCGTCCTGAGTAATGGGAATTTGTGACAATTCATCCCAAGCTGATGTGGCTATAGCAACATAATTCGGCGGATTGAGCGGTCGGAGCACCAGAAGATCAATCCGGTCATTATATTTGAGAGCAAAATCAATAGCAAAGCGCGCGTCTTTCGCACTGACTGCACTGCCTATTGCAATATTTGTAGGAGGATGCCCACCTTTAGGACGCCAATATTGTACCGTATGCCCTAAAACCTTAAGGGATTTAGATTTTAAAAATTTCTTTATCTCTCTTTTTTGTTTTTTATGTTTGTTTGCAAGCCAGATTTCTATGGTACAAATCGTTGTTTTAGAAGTATCGCAGGGAGGTTTGTATTCAGACCCTGGGAATAAAAATTTTTTAGGCACTGCCATAGCCATACCATTTAACAAAAAAATCACTAGCAAAGTACAAATCAAAACAAAACGTTTCATCTTTTTACTTTCTCCAAAATTTCAATTCTCTGAAAGAGAAATATTGTAATGCATTTATTCAATGGAATGGAAGAAAACCTTTTAAATATCCCCTTTATCCAATTACTTTATCAGTAATACGATCAGCCCATAACCTTAGGCTGGCTTTTTTGTAAAGTTTTTAATATCCCATCCCGTTTGTCCATCGACATGTTAAATGTTTTATTTTGAGCAATAAAATTTTTAAGTTCGCCTAATCGAATTACGTTTGTACCAAACTCGCCTTTCAAATTACCTCTCGGAAAAACAACTATTGAAATAAATGGAGCAGGCCCAATTAATTTTTCTAATGCGTTCACGTGTTTGCGATTTTCCCAAAGTGGATTCGCAATGAAATCCCGACTCCCTCCAGACTTCACTTCCCATTCCGGATCTCCTTTTCTACCAAATATTTTACCAATGGTCTGTTTAACGGTAATCACAAAAACTCCGTAAGGAGAAACCACAACATGTCCTAAATCGAACATACCTCGGTCCCCTGGCACCATAACATTTGTTACCACCTCATAATCCGACTCCAATTGATTCAAAACATTCTTTATCGCCTGCGGGTCATCATTTGCACGATCGTTACTTTGCCGGATGAACATCACGATCAATGTTATAAAAACTATGAGTGATGCAAAAATTTTTATCCCGTATGCAGCAAGATAGTTTTCGACCATATTGAATAATTATTTTATCGCGCGAAAGGATCAGGAGGTTCAAATCCGTTAGATTCATTAGAAGTAGATGAGTCTAATTTTTCAGTTTCTATTTCAGTCTTGCCAAACTTCAGTTTCATTTTAGATGCAACAGGGAAAAAGATAGGAGAGCATTGTTTATTCGATTGAGTTTTTCTGAACTGGTTCAAACTAGTCATTGTTAAAGGACCTCGTTCTGGCAGATCGTCCTTTACCGATTCTCCTGCTCTGCGACCAAAGACCAGAATATCCATTAGCGAATTTCCCATAAGACGATTTCTTCCATGCAACCCGCCTGTCACCTCACCGCAAGCCCATAATCCGTTTACTTCTGTTTTACACTTGGCATCCACAGAAATCCCGCCATTCTGGTAATGTAGGGTTGGGTAAATCAAAATGGGTGTTTGTGACGGATTAATTTGATAACGTTCATAACGATGAATCAGACCGGGAAAATGTTTAGCCAAAGTTCCTTCTCCATTCTTTAAATCAATCATGGGGGTATCCAGCCAAACCCCTATTTTTCCATTTGGTGTGGTTATTCCACGGCCTTCACGGGTTTCTTTAATAATTGCCCCTGCTAAAACATCGCGATAGGCCATCTCGTTTATGAAATGATCCCCTTCGGCATTCACCACTTGCGCCCCCATAGATCGAATCGCTTCTGTCACCAATTGTCCCGCCAAGGCCTCTGGATAACAGGCACCCGAGGGATGGTACTGATAGCTATCCAAAAATAGTAGACGGCAACCCTGTCGATAAGCAAGTACTAATCCGTCACCGGTTGCTCCAACATGATTACTGGTAGGAAAACCCTGCAAACGCAACTGTCCACTGCCACCTGTAGCAAGGATCACGGCCCGCGCTGAAACGTTTACAAAAGACTCCTTCTTTCGATCATATAAAACGGCACCAGTCACCGTTGAGTTTCCATCATCTAAAAGCTCAACAGCGGCATGGCCTTCCAGAGTATTTACAGAACTCAACCTCACTGCGTCTTTCAACACGCGCATGATTTCCAATCCCGTATAATCACGGCAGGCCAACACACGTGGAACGGAAGTTCCACCTCCCTTCCTTAAACGAAAAGTGCCATCTGAATTTTTGTCAAACAAACAACCATGTTGACTGAGCCACTGAATGCTCTCGGGCCCGCTTTCGCAAAGAATGCGTAAAAGTTCGGTTTTGTTTTCCCCATGCCCTCCAACAAGAGCATCGGCAAAATGTTTTCTAGGGGAATCATTTTCAGCCAATGCCGCCTGGATACCCCCCTCTGCCATTATGGTATTAGAATCGCCCAGGCGCAATTTCGTGGCCAAATGGGTTTTTAGCCCCGACCCTTCCAGCGCCAATGCTGCTGAGGCACCGGCTCCACCGCCGCCTAAAATCAATATATCGGTTTCTATATCCGGTTTTGTTGAATACGAAACAGGCAACGGACTATCCGCTTCTAATAAATCTGCAAGTTCCAAAGGAAATTTTTTATCACCTGCATTTGGACCAACTACTAACGTTCGTTCTTTCCCCGAGTAATCGGGATGAAAATTTTTTAAAATGCTTTCTGATTCATTGGTATTTGGAAAAGGGGCAGGTTGTTGGAGACGGGCTGAACGAGACCGTTCCACTTTTCCAAGAGATTCTTTTGCCCACTCCATCATTCTGGGAGCCCCCCACTTTCACGAAAAATTTTTGCTCTTTGCATTCTTTCCTGTTTGCCTTCAACCAATAAATACTGCCATTCTTTTTCAACTCGATCAGAATTTTCAACGTCTATTTGTAGCTCAACCTGGCTCTTTCCTAAGGAGCGACGAATCCAAAGCCCCATACTGTGTGGTTTGACTTTATCTTCACATACAAACCGACAAAGCCCGCAATGAATACAGGTGGTAAAATCTTCTGCAACCTTATCGAAACTCCCCTCCTGCATACGCATTACCGAATCCATCACAGGAATCGACATCGGGCAAGCAGTCGTACAACTACCGCATTTCGTACATCGGTTAACAGTAGGAAAAACCGATTGCAATGTTAAAGCATCTGCATTAGCAACTGGTTCGACAGCCTTATCTGGTTCTACCGGGCAGGGAAATATCTCCATACCCTCTTCTACGGGTGTCATGCAAGCGAGTTCTGTTCCTCCTGGTCTTCCATCGGCATAGCGAAGGGTAACAGTACACGCTCCACATACACCTCCCGCACAACCCGTCTGAACCGATTCTGCCATTCCCGCAGCCCAAAGTGCATGAACAATTGTTTCACCCGCATACGCTGAAATGGGTTTTCCTGAGATTTTAATTTCAATTTTTTTCATTGGCTTAGTATGTTAAATTAAGCGTTAGTTGGCAACTTAAACGTATAAAAGGATCTTACGGAACATGTCAGGTCATTCCAAGTGGTCAAGTATAAAACATAAAAAAGGCGCATTGGACGCCAAGCGTGGAAAAATTTTCACCAAAATAATTAAAGAAATCACCGTTGCGGCGCGTATT
This sequence comes from Nitrospinales bacterium, assembly GCA_022450865.1. Taxonomy (GTDB): domain Bacteria; phylum Nitrospinota; class Nitrospinia; order Nitrospinales; family VA-1; genus UBA8687. The sequence continues at coordinate 8,138 of JAKUOQ010000042.1, forward strand.
GGTGGCGGCGACCCTGATGGCAACCCTCGCTTGCGCACGGCTATTCTTGCTGCAAAAGGACAGAACATGCCGGGAGATAATATCACTCGCGCCATAAAAAAAGGTACCGGAGAATTAGAGGGCGTGCAGTACGAAGAAGTTAATTATGAAGGTTATGGTCCTGGCGGCGCTGCCATATTCCTTGAAGCGATGACCGATAACAAAAATCGTACCGTGAGTGAAATCAGGGCTGCTCTGGGTAAAGCTGGTGGTAATCTCGGTGAAAACGGATGTGTCAGTTGGATCTTCGAACAAAAAGGGTTGATCACGGTTAAAACCGCATCTAAAGATGAAGACGAACTCATGGAACTAGCTATCGATGCAGGCGCCGATGATATGAAAATAGTGGATAATCATTACGAAATCACAACAGTTGTGGAGAGCTTTGAAGGTGTAAGAAAAGCCTTGGATGATGCAGGCATCACTCTTGAAATTGCAGAGATCGCACGCATTCCCTCAAATACGATTGCGGTTGACGAAAAGAAAGGCAAAGCTCTTCTAAAACTAATGGATATTCTCGACGATCACGAGGATATTCAAAAAGCTTACTCGAACTTCGATATCTCGGATGATGTCATGAACGCTATCCTAGAAGACAACTGAAATCCTATCCGATTTGCATTTGCAGACCGGCCAACCTCAAGGCTACAAAAAATGCGTGTAATGGGAATTGATCCAGGAAGCAACTGCACCGGTTTTGGCATCGTGGAAGAAGTGAAAGGTAATTTATGTGCAGTGCATTGGAGCAGTGTGCACAGTTCGCCTAAAGACGCATTTCCAAAACGTCTCAAACATATTTATGATGAGTTAGTTATTGCCATGGGGAAATTTTCCCCCGATGTGGTTGTTATAGAAGACCTTTTCTATGCCACTAACGTAAAAACAGTCATAAAATTGGGACAAACTAGAGGTGTTGCACTTCTTGCCGCTGCGAATAGCGGACTACAGATTGCAGAATACAGTCCTCTAGAAATCAAACAGTCCGTGGTTGGCTATGGACGAGCAGATAAAAATCAGGTCCAAGACATGGTGACCACCCTATTACGACTCAAAGAAAAACCCAATCCGCTCGATGCTTCTGATGCTCTGGCCGCTGCCATATGTCATATCCATAACGACGGACTGCAACAAAAAATTAAACAGGGATGATCGCACATCTTATAGGCAAACTGATTTATAAATCTCCTGACCATTCCATTGTGGATGTAAATGGTATCGGCTATAAAATCTTCACTCCGCTTTCAACTTATTACGTTCTACCCAAAACCGGAGAATCAGTAAGGCTTCACATTCACACTCGGGTGCGAGAAGATGAATTAAAACTTTTTGGATTTTTAACAGAAGAAGAACAAGCCATTTTCGAAAAATTGATTACCATAAACAAAGTAGGCCCAAAATTGGCACTCGGCATCCTTTCTGGCATGTCCCCCGCGGATCTTTTGACTGCAGTAATGAGTAACGATGCAGCCCGTTTAAGCGCCATTCCGGGGGTCGGCAAGAAAACAGCAGAACGATTAACACTAGAAATGAAAGACAAGTTATCAGATCTGACATTCGAAATGGAACATCAACCAGATACAGAAGCGCCGGGAGGATTTTACGAGGATGCGTTATCTGCGTTGGTCAATCTGGGTTATAAAAAACCTCAGGCGGAAAAATCATTGAAATCGGCTTATAATAAGATTGGAAAAGATAGTTCGCTGGAAGACCTAATCAAGGAAAGTTTAAATAATCTTTGAAACTTAACGTGATATGGAAGAAGACAGACTAATAGATTCGGAATTGGATGAAGAAGAGATCCAATACGACAACAAACTACGACCCGACAAACTCACCGAATATATAGGTCAGAAAAAAGTTAAAGAAAATCTTGAAATTTTTATCTCTGCCGCAAAAATGCGAAATGAATCTTTAGATCATGTTCTTTTTTATGGACCTCCTGGACTTGGCAAAACAACCCTTGCAAATATCATTGCTGAAGAAATGGGGGCAAAAATAAAAAGCACCTCGGGTCCGGTGATCGAAAAGTCTGGCGACCTCGCCGCCTTACTTACAAATTTAAAACATGGTGATGTTTTATTCATCGACG
>JAKUOQ010000043.1 GCA_022450865.1 Nitrospinales bacterium
TTCTTTTTTCAACTGGGTCAAATCTACTCCGCTTTTTTGCACAATAGCAACAGCTATGCCGCCACCATCTTTGATTACACCTTGTAAAATGTGTTCTGTACCTAAATATTCATGGCGGTAAAGTTCTGCTTCCTCGCGAGCAAGGATAATAACTCTACGCGCTCTTTCAGTGAATCGCTTAAACATGATTCAATTTTCCTTAAAAAAAAGCGGATTTATAATGTGAAGGAGGCCCGTATTTCAATCCAATGCTAAGCTTCATTCTTTTTCTATATTTTGGTTTATACCGACTGTATGTTAGCAAATGATTTAGATTATATAAAGGTTTTATTTAGAACTAGGTCATAACGCATAAAATACCAAAAATAAAGGGGTTATTAATATTCATATGACCTTTCCGAAACTTGAGAATGTCGCCTTTAGCCACCCATTTATCGGCATATTTTTCTCATTACTAAGGCTAAACCTGAATTAGGACCCGGAAGACAGAATGCTAGTTATATCAATTATAACCAGCATCTTTATGAAAACAGATAACAGCAGCAGTGGTACTAGGTGGAAAAAACTCATTTGCAACCGTCAAAGTCACTCCTAAATCTTCTGCTCCAAGGGCATTCCAAATAATGTGATTTCCCTTCAGGTTTGTCAAGGCTGGGTAACCCGGGCTGTATCGCTGCCCACGATTTTCTTTTTTATATCCAGCTCTCGTTCGCAATAGCTGGTGAATGTACTCCGCCATATCTTCAGCTACTCTGTCGCTTAAACCCTGTAAATATAAGGAAGATTCGCTTTCATTTTGTTCTTTTAACGATTTAATGCCCTCCTCAACTCCGGCACCGGCGGTGGTAATTTGTAGGCCAATCGCATCTATCTGCCCCGACTCAACCGAATGGAAATATTGACCTATAGAGAACTTATCTTTCCTTCCCTTGCCAACACACAGGTCAAAATCAAATCGGCCGAGCTCTTTATCCCTTGATTCGGATTCATAAAAGATCACCTCATCACCATTGGCTTGGGCTGGGAAAAGCCCGAAGCGAGCCTTAGGAATAATCCATTGATTCTGTTCAGCTTTTTCAATCCATTCTTTTTCGAGGCTTTGCAATTGCTCCAGCGTGATGCCTTTTTGCAGCCAACTTGATTTTTTTCCAAACTTCCAGTTTAGAGAGTAAAGACTTTTTCTATCCAAAGAAAGTTTATGGAGTTTAAATTCGACTTTTTGGATTCCATAGCCTTCTGCAGGAACTTCATGATGACGAAAACTTATTTTTCTTCTAGGCAGAGTTTCCAACAGCTTGTGCTTCTCTTCTTGAATGCCTTTGGCCTTCTGGTATTGAAAGAGCAATGCTTGTTGATTTTCCTTTAATAGGGCAGGGCGTTTTTCTTTATCCATCAACAGCCCCATCGTGTTAACCCCATCCATACCACTGTCACAATAAAAAACATTGTCTAGAATAGCGTCTGTATCATCGCCGCCCTTCATGGCAACATAACCCGCGTGCCTACGATTAACGGGAGCTCCGCCAATGAGAACGGGAATGGAAAATTTTTCCTCGACTAACATACGAGCCACAGTGATCATGTGATTTGAGGTTTGAACCAAAAGAGCACTCATGCCAATGGCATCCGCTTTTTCGGTACGAGCCGTTTCAATAAACTTTTCTAAAGGCACTTGGACTCCGAGATCAACTACCCGGTACCCGTAATTTTCGAGAAGAGTTTTAGCCAGATCTTTACCTATGCTATGCACATCTTGATAAACCGTACCGATCACCACCACGCCCTTATAGTCGATGACTGCGTCAGGCTCGACACCACTTTGAAAACGCATGAAACTTTCAAGAAACTGCATGACATGACGCATCACATCTGCACTTTTCAACAAATGCGGCAAACTTACCTCTCCTCGACCAAACGCATCACCCAATTCGCGCATGGCTGTCATTAGATATCCACTGATAAAACTTAACGGTTCATGTTTATTAATAATCTTTGCTACGTCGACCACAATTTTGTCTTTATAAGGAAATTCTCCGCCCTCTTTTTCAATAATCCCTTCCTGCTTTTGTTTAAATCCATCTTTTATTTTCTGACAAATACCTTCTTCTAAAGAAAGATCGTCGTAATCTATTTTTTTTACCTGAGTGCCGGTTTTTTTTGTCTGTGCGATTTGCTCCAGTTCTTCAAATGCCGTCATGTCGTGATCAAGAATTACTTTTCTCGCCAGCTCAACATCACTTTTTATCAGGCTTTCCAAAGGAACATAATGGTTTGGATTTAAAATGGCACAATCGAGCCCCACCTTTCTCGCTTCATCAAGAAAAACGCTTGTCAGAACTTTCCGCATATAAGGTTTCGAAGCCAGACCATTTGTCAGGTTGCCGATTCCAATGCTGGTTTTCAAATCAGGGTGAATCGCTTTGATTCGCGGCAAGCATTTTAAGGTTTCCGCGCAGAAATTTAGTCCTTCCACCGACTCTGATCCGATAGGGTAAGCGTTTACATCCATAAGAATCTGGTTGGGCATTACGTTATGCTTTTCTTTCGCCTGTTTTACAATTTCAGCAGCCAAATCATATTTTTCATCCGCCGTTTGCCCAGGTCCTTCGGGTCCATTTACTAATGCCACATAAACCGGGTTATGTTGGCGGGTTTGCGACAACACCGCATCCAACTTACTCACTCCCTTTTTGTATTCTTCAAGACTAATAGAATTAATGATGGGTCTCCCGGGATAAGACTCTATGGCTGTTTGCAGCGCTTCGACCGAAAATGAATCGATGCACATGACTCCCTTGAAGTTACTGGTTAATTCATAAATCGCTTGTGGCAAGACCTTTTCTGTTTCGACGATATTACTGTCCATACAAACATCAATGATGTCGATACCTAAGTCTTTTACCTGCTCTTCAACAACCTCCTCCAAAACCTCCATCTGAATTTCATCGTCACATTCCACCGCTTCGCGGACTTTTTTACTACCACGCACGTTTAACCTTTCACCTATTCGAATCAAAGATTCGGAACTGTCTATGGGAATGGCCTCTTGCGGACCAGAAACAAAAACCTTTTTCTCTGTTTCTTTCCTGACGGGCACCACGCCTTTCAACCGCTTAGATATCGAACGAATATGTTCCGGCGTTGTTCCACAACAACCACCTATAACTGATACCCCAAAATCTTTAACGAAATGTTCTACATAGTCCGCCATATCTTCCGGCTCGAGCTTGTAACAAGTCTTGCCATCTTCTGAAACGGGTTGACCCGCATTGGGGACAATTGAAATTGGCAAACTGCAAACTCGGCTCAGTTTTTCCACGGTCTTTTCCATCAGCTCCGGGCCCGTGTTGCAGTTGATTCCAAACGCGGAAATACCCATACCCTCAACAGCTACGAGAGCTGCATGAATGTCAGTATTGAATATTTGCATCTTTGAAAATCCGTCTACCGTGACCTGAGTAATAATAGGAATTTTTTTACCTGTTTCTTCAAACGCCTTGTTCGCCCCGACTATTGAAGCCTTTAATTCTAAAATGTCTTGTTGTGTTTCGAATAGCAAGACATCGGCGCCACCTTCTAGCATTCCTTTTACTTGTTGAAAATTGTTATCAACAATCTGGTCCCAGGTTGCTTTATTTAGATCGGCTTCAGTTTTGGAAATAACATAATTCGATGGGCCAATAGAACCGGCAACGAACAAAGGTCGATCATCGTATTCTGGTTCGCTTTTATATTGATCAATGGCTTTTCTAGCAATCCGACAACCTTGCACATTCAAATGGTACGTGATGGCTGTGTAATCCGATTTTTTTAAGTCCAAATCCTGCGGAATTGCCCTGATATCGGTCAGATCGATTTGAGTAAAATCAAATTCTTGCAATCGCAAAGGCGATGCACCGAAGGTATCGGTTTCAATTAAGTTGGCGCCTGCTCGCAAATATTTAAGATGAATCCCTTCCAGATCATCGGGTCGCGAAAAAATCAATAAATCCGTTAGCATCTTAAAAGCTGCACCGCCGAAGGCGGCATCGTCTAAATCCAGATTCTGCACCATGGTACCCATCGCACCATCGAGAACAAGAACCTGCTTTCCTAAAACATCCTCAAATTTCATATTCAACCCATCTTATGATTTAAAAAGGACAAACGAAGGGGGAACAACTTACTGAAAATCAAATTACTAGGAAATCGATAGGTTTTCAATGACATTATTTTAAATTTTCTTACTCTCGGAAGAAGGATTAGGGCAGGTTAAACTTATGCTTCTGCTTTTTTCTGTTCTGACGGTTTAACACCAAAAATCCGTTCCATAAAACCCGGTCGGTCTTTAACGCAACGGAAGCCAATATCCTTCTTATTTGCAAGAGGGTTAAGGTGCTCGCGAAAAGAAGCCCGGGATTTCATAGCCACCACCTTTTGAAAATCTTTTTTATTAAAGTGCCCTACACCCATGTAAGACATCCCACGCACGATATAATGTTTTTTTTCGAAAGCTGCTGACTTAAATTTACTGTTCGGGTAGGGCAAATAATAATCCCAAACCCATTCCCAAATATTACCGACCATGTCATGAACTCCATAAGGACTTACGGCCTTCGGAAAACTACCCACAGGCATTAATCCTCTCCCGGTTTTATTTCTTGGTGAAGTCGCCAAGTTGGCAATACCTATTTTAAAATCATCACCCCAGGGATAAATAAACCCGGCCCGTCCCCGTGCAGCCTTTTCCCATTCCATTTCGTTTGGTAGCCGTTTTCCTGCCCATTTTGCAAAAGCCGCAGCATCAAAAAAACTAACATGTGTAACGGGAAAACTATCTTCGCCTTCAGGAAATTTTTGCCCTTGCCAGTTCCTAGGTGATTTATGATCGGTCGCCTGGCAAAAAATATAGTATTGTAAATTCGTCACCTCGTAGCGGTCGATATAAAAACCGGGGATATCTATCCGCCTCTCAGGAGACTCATCGGCATACCAGGGTTTGTCGAGCCCTAGAGAAAGTGCGTGGTTTTTGGAGTCCTCTTCATTCGTGCCAATGGTAAACTCACCTGACGGAATATAAACCATTCCTTCAGGTACATTTTCAAAACACCCTGGCAAAAACAACGGGAAAAGAATTAAAAATAAAAAAACTTTTAATAGGTTTTTAGCTTTTTTAAACATGAATTCTGAAACTCTAACACAAGTTCTTATAAGCGAATTAGATCTGGAAAACAGGTTGACCGATTTTTCTCTTAATAACGATGGATGTCCGGAAAAACTCATGGACTCCGTGAAAGAGATCGGTATACGCCATCCTATAAGCATTTGCTTTACTAATAAACCTTATAAAATTATCAGCGGCCATAAACGAGTGCAGGCAGCTATAAAAGCAGGTCTCACCAGCATTCCTGCATTTTTATTACCAACCATGGATGGTGCTCTAGTGCTAAATTTAAAAGAAAATTTTGCACTAAGGCATTATAGCGATATTGAAAAGGGATGTATTCTAAACAAACTTCTTGCAGAAGGAATTCAAGAAAACACCATCATAGATTTATATATGCCCTTACTGGAGCTGGAACGTAGTAAAAAGATTTTTAAAGATCTTATTTTAGTTAATAAAATAATTCCTAAATTACAAAAACTTCTACACCGATTAAGTGTTCCCATCAAGGTTTATCAAGTTTTTTTCACTTGGGACCATGAAAACCAAGAAGCTGCAGAAAAAATTTTTGCTGCTACCCGACCCGGCGTTAACAAATGCAGACACCTGCTTGAGCTAGTAGAAGAAATTACTAAACGCGATAATATAAGTCCTAAAGAAATTTTTTCTACCCCCTCCACAATAGTTACCCTCGAAAACAAAGGTCTCACGCCATCACAAAAATATGATCGGATTCATGAAACTATACAAATAATAAGGTATCCCATTTTATCCGATTTAAAAAAACAAATTGCACGTGCGCTTGATGAAATAAAACTAGATGATAAAACCCGGTTTAAATATCAGGAAGCTTTTGAAAGCGATGAAATGAAACTAGAACTTAAGTTCCGCGATGAAAGAGAATTATCACAACAGGTCGAAAAAATATTTCGAGCTCTGCAATCTGGTTCTATAGAAAAACTTATAAAAATAATAAGAGGTTAACTATTTAGTCTTTCCCCCGATCTTGAGCAGATAGTATCCTTTCTGCCAAAAGTTTTGTTATTCCCGGCAGAATCACCAATTCCTCTAGCGATGCTTTTTGAATATTTTCTAGGCTCCCGAATTTTTTTAAAAGCATTAAACGACGTTTTTTCCCAATTCCCGGGATTAATTCCAGAGGTGACTCCAAAGTTTTCTTTCCGCGCAACTTGCGGTGGTAAGAAATTGCAAATCTATGCGCTTCATCACGAATACGTTGCATTAAAAAACGTGAAGGAGAATTTTCATGAAAAAGTACAGGCTTTTTCTGTTGTGGCAAATAAACTTCATCGGTAACCAGATTGTTACGAAATTTTCCTTTTGCAATACAAACCAGATCCAATCGGTCCATGAGGTTAAGGGCTTGCAAAACATCGTGACCCGCATTTAAATGGCCTTTACCTCCATCAATAAGTATGAGATTTGGCAAGGGAGCATTTTCTTTAAGTAAGCGGCTGTAGCGTCGAGTCATCACTTCTCTTAACATGGCATAATCATCTATGCCTTTTACTGTGGAGATTTTATAGCGACGGTATTTGGATTTTGCGGCCAAGGCGTGCTCGAAGACCACCATTGATCCAACCGCATGCGACCCGGAGATATTTGACAAATCAAATCCCTCAATGACCTCGGGAAAATGTTTCAAATTCAAAGCAGTTTGTAATTCTTCCAGGGAACGTGTTCCTACTTCTCCTTTATCACTTTCCATTCTCATTGCGAAACTAGCGTTTTCCTCTGCCATTCTTATCAGTTCGCGCTTTTTCCCTATTACAGGCACTTCTATACGCACGCACATGCCTTTTTTTTCAGATAACCAACTAGCAATTAAATCGGCATCTTCTATAGGATGTGGCAACAAAACTTCTGCCGGCAGTATGCTCTCGTCAGCATAATATTGTTTTAGGAATGAAGAAAGTGTCTCATCTTCCTCCATTTCTTTGCGCGATTTTAATTTAAATATCTTTTCTCCCAACATTTTTCCAGAACGAATGATTAATACTTGCACCATGGCTTGATCTTTTTCCGAGCAATAAGCAACCACATCCTGATCTTCCAATGAGGTGGAAATTATTTTCTGCTTATCGATTACTGTTTGCACCGCAGATATTTTATCTCGGAGAACAGCGGCCTCTTCATATCTTGTTTCAACGGATGCTGCTTCCATCTTTGTCTTCAAATCTTTTAGTAAAGTTGTATTTTTGCCTTTAAGAAATAGTGAAACATCCTGCACTATTTCTGAATAGTCCTGCGAAGAAACTAAACCCGCGCAAGGCGCAAGGCATCTTCCCATCTGATGATTCAGGCAGGGGCGACGCAAAGGGCTGCCATCTAATTTGTCTTTACTCTGCCGAAGAGGAAAGATTTTATAAATCAGTCGAATGGTTTCGCGGACTTCCTTCACCATAGTGTAAGGCCCAAAATAAGTCGCTTTGTCTTTTTTGATACGACGCACCACTTCTAATCGAGGAAATTTTTCCTGCGTAGTCAAACGTAAATAGGGATAATGCTTATCATCTTTAAGTAGCACATTGTATTTCGGTTGATGTTTTTTTATGAAATTGCTTTCAAGTATCAGTGCTTCCGCCTCTGTTTTTGTTGTCAAAAACTTGATATCATCGACCTTGTCTAAAAATATCCGCGTTCGGGGATGCAAGTTCCGAGAATTTTGAAAATAAGAGCGCACGCGGTTTCTTAAAACCTTGGCCTTACCTATATAAAGAATTTCCGACCGGTGATCCTTCATGATATAAATTCCGGGTAGCTTTGGAATACTCTCTATAATATCTTTGAATTTTTTTTCCAAGGAAAACCTCCCATATGACTTCCATCTATTACCTTAAAAATATACTCCGAATTGCATGAAGACCGATAATAATAATCAACGCGGATTCTGGGGCAGTCGATTTGGATTCATTCTAGCTGCGTCCGGCTCTGCGATCGGGCTTGGTAATATCTGGAAGTTTCCTTATATAGTAGGTGAGAATGGTGGTGGCGCATTCGTGCTCATTTATCTCATTTGTATATTTATTATTGGCACTCCTATTATGTTGGCAGAATTTACCTTGGGTCGAAAGACCAACCTAAACCCTGTCGGCGCATTCAATTCTCTCAAACCGAACTCTGCATTTACCAGTATCGGATATATGGGGGTATTGGCCGGGTTTCTTATTCTCTCCTTTTATGGAGTTGTGGGCGGTTGGACATTTGCGTATGTGGTCAAATCTGTGACCGGAAGCGTTTTGTCATTCACCTCTCCTAAAGAAGCAGGGGTTTTTTTCGGAAACTTTATCAGTAATACAGGAGAAACACTTCTTTACCATGCCTTGTTCATGGGTCTATGTATTGCCATTGTACTCCGGGGAGTGCATGGTGGCATTGAAAGAGCTTGTGAAATTTTAATGCCCACCTTGGTTCTTTTCCTCTTTCTCCTGATGATTCGTTCGCTCACTCTCGATGGCGCAATGGAAGGCGTAGGATTTTATTTGAATCCTGACTTCAGCAAAATAAGTGTCAATACCGTACTTATCGCTTTAGGGCAGGCATTTTTTTCTCTTAGTCTAGGTATGGGATGTATGATCACCTACGGCAGTTACCTTTCTGAAAAAGAAAATCTAACCTCTTCCACTGTTTATGTGGTGATGTTCGATACCCTCATCGCCTTATTAGTCGGAATGGTAATTTTCCCCGCAGTATTCGCGATGGGACTAGAACCGACAGAGGGTCCAAGCCTGGTGTTCAGTGTGTTGCCCACTGTTTTTACCAGTATGCCAATGGGCCATGTGGTGTCCATAATATTTTTTACTCTGCTGGCAATTGCCGCCATAACATCGGGCATTTCTTTATTAGAAGTTGTTGTTGCCTATTTCATCGATCAACGTGGATGGCAACGAAAAAAAGCCGTGATTATTGTCGGTTCGTCTATTTTCGCATTTGGGATACCCAGCGGTTTGTCTTTTGGTGCGATGGCAGAATTAAAACTCGTGGGTATGACATTTTTTGATCATGTCGATAATATTGCCTCCAACTACCTGCTGCCATTAGGAGGAATGTTAACAGCAATCTTTGTAGGCTGGGTCTGGGGAACCAATAATGCACATATAGAAATTGAAAAACACAAAAACAAATTTAATTTCCCCTGGGCGCAATGCTGGGAGTTTTTGATCCGTTACATAACTCCCGTAGCCGTCGGTATCGTTTTTCTCGCGAAGGTTTTGCCTTAAAGCAAATTTGGTTTTCCCTGGGCTTTTTGCAAACCTTTCAATTTTTACACTCTTTTGCTTTCTGGAAGAGTCTTTGAGCCCATTCATTGTTACCCAGGATTTCGGACAAACTTTCACCAAGGCAAGCGAAGTCGATACGATCTTCAGCTTTAGTCTCCGCCTTTTTATAGGCACGATCTGCTCTCTCTCCATCCCCCAACTTTTCTATAAAACACTCCGCCAGAGTGATAAGGTCGCAACAGTCCTCTGCCTTACCCTCAGCTTTATGGTATAACTCGCTGGCCCATTCTTCGTTGCCTAATTTTGCGAAGACGTTATCTGCAAGTTCATAATACTCCGAAAACTCTTTCGCCTTCTCCTCAGCTTTTTTATAAACTTTAAATTGCCATTCTTTATCTTCAAGAATCTCTGATACGCTTTCAGCAAGGTCACACAGCTCACGAATATTTTCCGGTTGAGTTTCTGCCTTTTG
>JAKUOQ010000044.1:0-6128 GCA_022450865.1 Nitrospinales bacterium
ATGTGCTCTTCCCAACTATCTGGTTCAGAATTTCCAAGAGAAGCCGCAATTCCACCCTGGGCTGCTCCAGAATGCGAACGGGAGGGATAAACCTTGGTCAAAACTGCGACATCGAGTTCTTTACAAACCTCAAGAGCGCAGCGCATTCCTGCAAGACCAGCACCTACGATCACTACATCATGTTCGATCACAAAAATACCTCAAAACGGGGCAAACATTTTAATCTTGGCCAAATACAATAAACTATAAACTCATTGCCCTGGTCGAGCACTTGCTATAATAATTTTATCCAGAACCCCCACGACAGGAAAACCATTGAAAAACCTAATAAAAATTATTTGGGTTCCGTTCGGAGAGGTTGTCAATCGGGGCCTTGGCCGGATATAAAATCAAGGAAGGATTTAAACATTTCCCCCCCTTTAAAGTCAAGCAAAATGAAATTGGGGTTGCAAAAGCCCAGCAAGCCCATCATAATAACTCCTGCCAACGAGAATGAGTAGCAAGCGATTGATATTTAAGGCCTCCCTCCCATAAGCATAAATGGCAATGCCTCATTAATCCATAAATCGTTTTCCCGTTGAAGAAAAACTATACCTAAACAGACCCGCAGCAATATCTGCGGAATGGAGTATTCATTTGGAACTCATTAATTTTGAATCGTTACTGCTTCCTGAACCTGTTCTAAAAGGTGTTCGAAGTGCTGAATTCAAAACTTGTACCCCCATTCAGAGCAAGTCTCTTCCCATTACTCTGTCTCGAAAAGATCTCGCAGGACAGGCGCAAACAGGAACCGGTAAAACCGCAGCTTTTTTAATCACTTTATTCACTCGATTAATAGAAAACAAACCTGACCCTGCAGCGAAAGGAAAAGAAGGACCTCGAGCTTTGGTTCTGGCACCCACCCGGGAACTAGCACGACAAATTGAGAAGGATGCCTTACTACTTGGAAAATATTGCGGCTTTAAATCAGCTTGCATTATTGGTGGAGTCGACTATGAAAAACAACGTAACCAAATTAAATCCGGAGTTGATATCCTCATCGCTACTCCGGGAAGATTGATCGACTTTTACAAGCAACGATTCTTTAGCCTGAAACGAATCGAAGTGTTAGTTGTGGATGAAGCAGACCGCATGTTTGATATGGGTTTCATTCAAGACTTGCGCTATCTCTTCCGCAGTTGCTCCCCCTACAATAAACGACAAACAATGTTATTTTCTGCGACGCTCAATTATCGAGTCATGGAACTTTGCTATGAGCATATGAACAATCCCGTTAAAGTTGTCATTGAACCTGAGAAAGCGGTTGTAGATGAAATAAAGCAGTCTCTTTTTCATGTTGGCCAACACGAAAAATTCAATCTTCTACTGGGACTATTAAAAAAGGAAGAAGGGAAAAAAGTTCTTATTTTCTGTAATACGAAGATTGAAGCGGAACAACTGGAATGGAAGCTAAATCATAATGGATACAACTCAGGACAAATAAGCGGCGATCTTCATCAAAAGGCGCGCATAAAAGTATTAGAAGATTTCCAAAAAGGAAACATTTATATCATGATCGCTACCGATGTTGCATCGCGTGGATTGCATGTCGATGATATTACCCATGTCATTAACTACGATCTTCCCCAGGACGCGGAAGACTATGTCCATCGAATTGGCCGCACTGCCAGAGCAGGTAAAAAAGGCACTGCTATCACCCTTTGCTGCGAAGACTTTGCTCAGCATCTAGAGCGTGTCGAGGTATACCTCAAAAAGAAAATACCCGTGGCCTGGGCAGATGAAGATTTATACCTTGAGGAAAAAGTAGGCACGCCACCTGCAAGAAAACGTCGCCGTGCGCCAGCAGCCAAAGCAAAAACCCAATCCAACAATCGTCCTCGAAATGGCAAGAAACCGCAACGAAGACGCCCTCACGCACGTTCTACCTCCTAATAACATCAATCCGATTCAATCAGCTTTTGGAATTCTTTTTCTTCGAGAACGGTTATTTTAAGTTTTTTTGCCTTTGCCAATTTCGAGCCCGCATCTTTTCCTGCCACAACGTAATCTGTTTTCGTTGAAACGGATGAGGTGACTCTTCCTCCCAACAATTCTATTTTATCCTTCGCTTCATCCCGGGAAAATTCTAAGAGAGTTCCTGTAAGCACAAATTGTTTTCCCGTCAAAGCACCCTCTTTTCTTGCAACTCCCTTCTCTTCTACTACGACACCCATGCTCGAAAGTTTTTCTATATCCTTTACATTAGCTTTCTGGTCGAGAAAGCTTTTCAGACTTTCGGCTATAACAGGGCCGATTTCCATCACGGATTCCATGTCTTCATAAGGCGTTTCTCTTAGTGCTTTAATGGACCGAAAAGTTTCGGCGAGGATGGAAGCCGCTCTTTGCCCCACATGTCGTACTCCTAATCCAAAAAGCAACCGCGCCAACCCTGCTTTTTTACTTTTTTCGATAGCATCTATCAGGTTTTGCGCAGATTTTTCAGCAAGCCGTTCGAGACCAGCCACTTCATCCTGCTTTAGGGTATACAAGTCGGAAAAATTTTTAATTCGATCCGACTCCACCAGTTGCTCTATCACTGCCGGACCCATATGGTCTATATCCATGGCTTTGCGGGAGGCAAAATGCTTAAGACGCTCTTTCAACTGCGCCGGACAGGTCGCATTGACACACCGCCAGGCTGCTTCTCCTTCGGACCTGAAAATTTTCGTCTGGCATTCTGGACAAACGGACGGCATTTTGAACGGGGCTTTTCGTTTTGCTGCAGGGTCGATCACACGTACAACTTTAGGGATGATCTCTCCCGCCTTTTCTATAACAACCCGATCACCGACCCTTATGTCTTTTCGTTTGATTTCGTCTTCGTTATGTAATGTGGCTCGACTAACAGTAGATCCTGAAACAAATACCGGATCTAAATATGCAACAGGAGTAATGGAACCCGTCCTACCAACCTGACATACGATTTCCAAAATCTCTGTTTTTACTTGTTCGGCTTCATATTTATAGGCCACCGCCCATCGTGGAAATTTAGATGTATTCCCTAATTTTTTTCTATAGGCTAAGGAGTTCAGCTGAATAACCAAACCATCTACTTCATAAGCTAAATTATTCTTTTTTTGTCGCCACTCTTCGATGATAGCAATTGTGTCTTCAAAATTGGAACACAAACGATTGTGTTCATTTATCGGAAACCTAAGAGACGCAAGTGTTTGCTGCAACTCAAAATGAGTCTTGCAAAAATTATTATCCAAAAAACCCACTGTATAAATAAATATCCCCAGCTTTCTCGAGTCGGTAATAGCGGGGTCAAGTACTCTAAGAGCTCCTGCAGCAGCATTTCTTGGGTTGGCGAAAGGAGATTCCCCCTCCACTTCACGGATTGCATTTAACCTTTGGAATTCTTTTTTCGGCATATAAACTTCACCGCGTACTTCAATTTTTTTAAACGGTTCGGATGAGATTTCAAGAGGAATTGAACGAATAGTTTTCAGGTTTGCTGTAATGTCTTCACCCTTTTTCCCGTCTCCGCGTGTAGTACCGCGTACAAGCCTTCCATCTTCATAGGTTAGAGCTACAGCTAATCCATCAAACTTCAACTCAACAATATATTCAATGGAATCCTCTGCAACATCTGGAAGACCTTTTATTATGCGCTGGTGAAATGCACGTACCTCATCCACATTGTAGGTATTGTCCAGGCTGAGCATTGGGGCGGGATGCGTAATTTGTCGAAATCGTTGCTCTACTTTCCCGCCCACACGCTGAGTAGGCGAATCAGGTGTCACCCATTGCGGGTATCTGCTTTCTAGTTCTTTAAGGCGGTGATAGAGAGAGTCATATTCTCTGTCAGAAATGCTAGGAAAGTTTTTGACGTAATACTGATGGTCATGCGTATGTATCGTTTTTCTTAATGATTCAATTTCCTTTTTATCCGCTTCTTTCATTTTAAGGTTCCAGCGTCACATAATATCCCTTGCCAGACCGGAGGACGCATCAAGCAAAACGAAACACAAAAAAACCAAAGCCAACAGATGCGCACGTTAATATAAAAAAGAAGTTATAAGTAATTGTAGAGGGAAAGCTAGATAACCTAGCTTTCCCTATTTATCTTAGACAAGATATCCTCTATCCCACTTTAACAGCTATATAAATCGTTGTGCCTCCCCTTTTAACAAGAAAAAGAACAGAATCACCTGTTTTTACAGAGCCTGCTAAACGTTGGTAATCTTTCATGTTAGTGATGGGGGTACGATTCATTTCTGAAATAACATCTCCTCGGCGAATCCCAGACTCTGCGGCAGAATTGCCTGGGGTCACATCTGAAACCAACACACCCTGATTACCTTCTAACTTTAGGCTTTTTGCCAATTCCGGGGTAATATCCTGAAGTTGCATACCTAGCGGGTCTGCTTTGGCGACTACAGTTGGTTGCGTGTCCGTAAGAGTTTCAATTTTTATACTCAAAGTTTTAGGAGAACCTTCACGAACAATCTCTACATTCACAACCGAATTGGGAGTTGTTGCGGCAACTATTTTTGGCAAGTCTTCCATATCTTTTACATCTTTACCATCAAACCTTACAATGACATCACCTCGCTTGACCCCTCCCTTGAATGCTGGCCCACCTGGTATAACATCGCCTACCAAGGCTCCTTCGCTCTGGTTTAGCCCAAACGATTTTGCAAGTTCAGGGGTAATTTTTTGAATCATAACTCCTAGCCAGCCACGGGTAACTGATCCTTTCTCCTTCAAGTCTTTTAAAATTCCCTTTGCAATATTAATAGGTATGGCAAATCCAATACCCACATTACCACCGCTATTACCTGAGATAATCGCAGTATTAATTCCGATTACTTCACCTTCTATATTAATCAAAGGACCACCGCTATTACCTGGGTTAATCGATGCATCAGTCTGTATAAATTCATCATAGGGACCCGAGCCAATACTTCTCCCTAAAGCACTCACCACTCCTACTGTAACGGTATGACTTAGACCAAAAGGATTTCCAATAGCCACGACCCATTCGCCTACTTCAAGATGCTCAGCGCTTCCTAATCTCAAAAATGGAAATTCTTTAGGGGTATTCTCATCGCGATTAATCTTAATTAAAGCAATATCAGTTTTTGAGTCAGAACCGATCAAGGTGGCGGTATATTCTTTTTCGCTACCTGCATCCTCGAGCGTAACAATGATCTCCTGCGCACCTTCTATTACATGATTGTTAGTCAGGATATGACCCTCTTTATCTATTACAAACCCTGATCCCATACCGCTTTTGGGTTTTTGGTTAGGTCGTTGTTCCCCAAAAAACTTGTCATAAAAATCACGAAAAGAGTCAGGTGAACGTCTCTGGCCGGGGCCTGGTCGACTACCCCCAGGAGGACGAAAATTCCTGCGCGTTGTTTCTACTTTTGCTTTTGTACTTACATTTACCACTGCGGGGTTCAGTTTCTTAGCAATATTCACAAATAAGTTGCTCGAGAGTGGTTGTGCAGCACTACTCAATGCAAACGAATATTTAGGGGTGGAGACCACAGAAAAAATAAAAAGGAAAATTGCGCTAGTTAAACTAAATAAAAATTGAAAAGATTTGTGCATTTTTATTAACCCTCAATTGGATAAGCTTGTAATTTGTTTTCGGATATGAAGCATTTGTGCTTAGAAACTCGGTCTTAAACAACACAAATACAATTATCAACTGTATTCGATTGATATTAAAC
The DNA here is from genome assembly GCA_022450865.1 of Nitrospinales bacterium. Classification (GTDB taxonomy): domain Bacteria; phylum Nitrospinota; class Nitrospinia; order Nitrospinales; family VA-1; genus UBA8687. The sequence goes on from JAKUOQ010000044.1 coordinate 5,724, forward strand.
TGTGGTTAAATAACGATTAAATATTTTTAATTCAGGCAATACACCCTAATTAACAATCCAACTTAAATAGCGGACATTTGAAGGGGAAAAAAGAATTATTAGTAATTATATAATGTTCTTTTTGCCATTTACAACCTCAAAACCCTTAGTACAACCTTCCTAACCTTACTTTAATTTTTAAATTTAGATATTGACTCAAAATAATAGATAAATGATAATCAAGCAGATTATAGGCCCTCCTAAATGACTGCTACTATGGGTTAATATGATTCCATTGCACAAACCAAGCTTTTTATGGGTCAACATTTTGCATTTATTTAAATGTGAAAAACATAGGCTTGTCCTGTCATGAGTTTTTTTCTTTCTGCATTAGGTCTAATGATGGTATTCGAAGGCATTCCCTAC
>JAKUOQ010000044.1:6138-9485 GCA_022450865.1 Nitrospinales bacterium
CCCAAAAAGTAAAATTGTTTGCACAAAAATTGCCCGAGATACCTGACTCTACATTAAGAGTAATTGGTTTTTTTTTAATGATGATAGGATTACTGGTTGTGTATTTAGGAGGTGCTAAAAATGGTTAAATCTGCAGCGCTATCATTATTTTTTTTATTGTTCTTTTATGGATGTGCAGAATGGGATTTAGGATTGGACGCTAAAAATGGTGGGTCTCCGCCACCCCCCCCTGTTCAGGAAACCGCCTACCCTTTTTCTGACATACCTATTCCTTCTGGTTTTTCTCGGGATGATTCCAAGTCCTTTATTTATGAATCGGGTTCAGGAACAGTTAAAGTAGCAAAGATTGTTTTTTCTGGCTGGGAAAATCTGGGCAAAGTCATCACTTTCTACCAAAACGAAATGTTGAATAAAGGGTGGACTCTCGTCAACTCTATCAAGCATAAAAATTACATACTAAATTATGAGAAAGAAGGCTGGGCCGCAACCGTTATCCTTAATCCCAATTATGGAAGAACCATTATAGAAATTCAGGCCGGCCCTAAATAACCGGGTATTTTATGGCGAATAACTAACCATGCCCGACCAATTCCCAAAGCAATTACTACTCAATTTCCCTGCACATCCAGAGTTTAATTTTTCTAACTTTGTAATTTCCCAGGGTTCTCGTTTCGCTTTTGAAGCAGCCAAGAATTTTTGCAGCCAAAACCAAACGCTCTACCATTCGCTTTTTCTATTTGGCCAGGAAAATCTCGGTAAAACCCATTTACTGCTTTCTATCGGGAACCTTGTAGTAGAAAGAGGTGCTCGTGCCATCTATATTAAAGGTGGAGATTTTTCAAAAAAAATAGGTGAAGGAAAATCATTACAGGAGCAACAAACGCAATTAATGGATGTAGATTATTTTCTATTAGATGACGTTGAGGAGATGGCTTCATCTACTGCCGCCCAAGAAAAGCTTTATAACATCTACAACACCATTATTGACAATGGGGGCAAGGTTGCCTTTACAAGTAGTTTTTCTCCGGAAAAAATTAAGAATGCGGAAAGTTATCTGACATCCAGATTTGAATGGGGAATGCTGGCAGAAATAAAATCCATAGATGATGAGACAACTTCTAAAATTATACAGAAGCTAGCCAATGATATTAGTCTAACATTGCCAAAAAATATTATTAATTACCTATTAACACGAATTCCGCGAGACTTTATATCTATACAAAATGCGATTTCGACCATAAATCAAGAATCTTATACTCAGAAAAAAAAGGTGACCTTACCTCTGGTAAAAAATGCCCTTATAAAATATCTTGGCTAATATAGAAACTTGCAATATTGCCAGTCGACTGGGGCGCTGGGCTGATGAAAAACCCGATTCTCCTGCTATTGTAGAAATATCCAGTGGAAAGCAAAAAACGTTTAAAGAGCTCGAGAATGAAAGCAGTCTTCTGGCTTCAGGCCTTATTCAGTCTGGGATGAAACCCGGAAATCGGGTTTTGTTAATGGTTCCCTATGGAATAGATTTTGTAATATTAGCTTTTGCCATGTTCAAAGCTGGTCTGGTTTCGGTCCTAATCGACCCTGGTCTGGGGAAAATAAATGTTCTGAAATGTATAAAACAAATACAACCACAGGGAATGATTGCTATTTCACTTGCGCATGCAATTAGAAAACTTCTACCAACCACTTTTAAATCCATAGAACATAATGTAACCGTTGGTAAAAGATGGTTCTGGGGCGGAACCACTTTGAGGCAGTTACAAGATTCAAGGCAAACGGGTTTTAAAATGCCCATAATCGAAGAGGACGATGCTGCAGCAATCCTGTTCACCAGTGGTAGCACAGGTCCCGCAAAAGGTGTTTTATATACTCATGGCATATTCAACCATCAGGTAAGGGTTCTTCAAGAGCAGTTTGATATCCAGGCTGATGAAATCGACCTCCCCACATTCCCTCTTTTTGGCTTATTCAATAGCGGATTAGGGGTTACAAGCATAATCCCTGAAATGGACGCCACTCGACCCGCACAGGTGGAACCGAAAAACATTATTGGCCCAATAAATGATTTTAAAATTTCTAGCAGTTTTGGTTCGCCTGCTTTATGGGATACGGTTAGTCAATTTTGTCGAAATAAAAATATTCAACTTCCCACTTTAAAACGCATCATTATGGCCGGGGCCCCTGTTTCTGGCAAACTACTTCAGCGATTCGAAAACATTGTAACGGAGGATTGTAAAATTCACACCCCGTATGGAGCCACAGAAGCCTTACCAGTATCCTTAATAGATCGACAAGAAATTTTAGAACAAACCTGGCAGTTCTCTAATAAAGGCGAAGGAATTTGTGTGGGGCGTGCGATACCAAAAGTTGAAATTAGAATAATAGCGATTTCAGACCATCCGATCTTGGAATGGGAAGAGGCCATCCAACTTGCCCCAAACACAGTGGGCGAAATTGTCATCAAGGCCCCATGGGCAACCCGAACCTACTACAATCGAGAAGATCTAACAAAACTTGCCAAAATTGAAGACGGCAATTCATTCTGGCATCGAATGGGTGATGTGGGAAGACTAGATGAAAAAAATAGGCTTTGGTTTTATGGTAGAAAAAATCAACGAGTGATCACCGGAGTCAAAACCCTTTATACCATCCCCTGTGAAGCTATTTTTAATCAACATCCTGATGTCAAACGTTCCGCCTTGGTAGGGATAGGCTTGCGAACAAAACAGGAGCCGGTAATAGTTATCGAACCTACAAACCCCAACGGATTAAAATCATCCGTGGTTCTAAATAAGTTCAAAGAAGAGCTACTGGAACTTGGAACAAAAACCGCTCTCACACAGTCCATAAAAAAAATACTTTTTTACCCAAAATTCCCGGTTGATGTACGGCACAATGCAAAAATCTACCGCGAGAAACTTTCACTTTGGGCAGAAAAGCAGTAATCAAACTTTAGAATTTTTTAGATAGCACAATGCCACCACCGCGGCTATCGGCCCTTGGGTAGATTGTAAAGTGTTGACCTTTTTTATTATTGTGCAATCGAAGGAGGGTTTTTGATGTGAAATAACCCAACGCTGCACCAAAAAAAACATCAGAAGCCCAATGCGCTTCATAATTGATCCTGGAAAGTCCCGTCAGAGTGGCAATTCCATATGATATGGGTTTTATGTAAGGAGTTTTTTCATATTGATTTGCAACAACTGTAGCGATGGCAAACGCAGTGGAGGTATGCCCTGATGGAAAAGAATTATCTATACTGAATCCATCAAAACTAGTTGAAGAATCTCCTGTTCGTGGCCGATGGCGTCCAAACGAATATTTGAGAATAGATGTATATAAACCAG
>JAKUOQ010000045.1 GCA_022450865.1 Nitrospinales bacterium
TCAATAAAAATTTTAATTTTGTGGAATATAAAAGTTGGTAAGATTACCATAAAATCCGGTGCATTTCTACCAACCGCCGACCGTGGCGGTAATAAATCAACAACTGAAAAGCAGATGGATTGCGTAGGGACATCCACCGCTGAAAGGCAAGTGAGAATTATCTATCTAATAAAGTCCTGGCGAACTATTGTTAAGCTCGCTAATGGGAGTCCTGATCGTCGAAGACCCCTTTGGCAAGGCTTTTACGGGCAGTGCGGGCTTCCTGATCAGCGCGGGTAATGCCCCCATCATAGTCGTTATAGTCTACAAATTTTAGTACGGGCTCCATCTCTGGGTGGCGATTCAGATAAAGTTTCGCCATCATTTGTGTGGTTCGCCTGTACTTTGGATGCCCAGCTTTTTGGGTACGTAACTCTGCAAAATGGCTCAACTCGCGGAGATTCATCCCCATATTCCATCGGATGAAATGATTAAATAAGGTGGCATATTGTGCTTCTTGCTGAAAACCTGCGTGCTTCAAGTCACGGTGTAAGGATTCGGTGCGTTCAAAACACTCCTGAACTTTTTCAACCATGCCTATTTCTGTAATTTCTTCTGGGACGGAATACCCTAACTCAATTCCCAGATCCTGCCTCTGCTGTGTGAGCATTCTATGCCTTTGCAAATCGCGGTACTCAGCAAAGCCTGCTAGGATATCGAACTGAATAGGATAACCGTATTCTAAAGCCCGACCTGGCCTGTCTCGCTTGCTTTTTCGTGAACCGATATAGGCCTCAAAAATTTGTTTTTTCTTTTCATCCGATAATTGCCGAATAACGTTTCTTATTTGCTGGGAGGAATGCTTCACATAAGGGAAAATCATGTTTGCCAATAAATTGATCTGCTGGTCATCTGCCGTATCTTCCAACAAAATGACTTCTGCAGTAGATTCGATGGGAAGCAAGCCAAACAACTCCTCACACAACGAGCGCATAGTCTCGTGGTTTGCTGCTGTGTAGGGATTCCGATCTGCACGTTTTATAAAGGTAGGGATTTGCGTGTTTAATGCTTTGCGAATCGATGCAGCGAGTTGATTAGCTTCAGATAAATCACTCGTCATCAATTTACTAATCAGTCCTGAATAAAACCTGCCGTTTCCCACCAACCCAACATTTGCTTGGGTACATGCCGGAAGAATACAGCGAATCACATCACACGCGGCGCTTCGAATGGTAAAACTGTAGGCAATTCGGTGTGCTTTGATTTCATTATCGCCCTGTAGTTTAGACAGCCCTGCCTTTTGGATTTGACCATTACGCTCCACTTCGATTTCAAACGCTTCTTTTGTCAAACGCTTGCGAAATAGATCCTGCATAGGTTCGACCATTTCTGCATATGTTTCAAAAAGAAAATCCATATTACCTATAAACTTCTCACCCAACTCCGATTCACGAATATTATCCGGGCAAATGTATCTCCAGCGTCCATTCTTTTTTGTATCGTAAAGAACATATCGGGTTGATTCCTCAATAGGAGATCCACCGATACGGCAGTCTTCTATAACCTTTGTCATCAAGTTGGAAATTTCTTCAATACATAAAGGGGCTACCGCCAGCTCCGCAACTGATTCATCACCATACTTATTTACAACTCGGTCGATCATCTGCGAACCTTTTACATCGTTTGGAGTTCCATCAGGATTCAAAAATTCCCGCACTACCGTTTCTTTGAATCCAGTAGGAGCTCGGCTGTAACGAGCCAGGGCTCCGCCAATCACTTCCGGATTAAAGTTTTCAAGTGTAAACACATTGGCATCGACATCAGAAAGGTAGGGTTTTAACAACCCACGCTCTTGGTCGGTTAGTTCATCAGAACGTTTTGGTTTATTGCTCATATAGTTTTTTATTGAGGGCCTTCATTTGAATCTTTGGCGCAACGAAAACCTGTGTCATTAAATCGCACACCTGGCTGACTCCATCTTCGGAACGTACTACGAAGCGAGTCAGGAAAGTTTACCCAGGAACCCCCACGAAGAACTTTGAATTTTCCATTTTTAGGTCCTTCAGGGTTTTTTTGTTTGCTCTTACGGTAATAGGTTCGGCTGTACCAATCATTTACCCACTCCCAAACATTTCCCGCCATATCATGAAGCCCATAAATAGAAACACCTCTAGGGTAACTGCCAATAGTGGTCATCGTACCGATACCCTGCCATTTTTTATTATAGGTGGCGCGCCCTTTAGGAGAACCATTTCCCCACGGATAGATATGACCACTTGGGCCTCTTGCAGCTTTTTCCCATTCTGCTTCTGTTGGTAATCTTTTTCCCTTCCACTCACAATAGGCCACAGCATCATACCAGTTGACCTGAGTAACTGGTTGATTTCGTATCAGCGAAGAAAACGACTCGCCTTTCCATAAATTTCCTTCCCGACATGAATCCGTTGTACAGGTATCATCCAAAGCAGGCCGATGACCCGTAGCTTTTACAAACTTAAGATATTGGGCGTTTGTAGTTTCATAAATATCTATCCAATAGCTTTTTAAAGTAATCAGCTTTCTAGGAAACTCATCAGAAAACCACCAAAGCTGACAGGATCGGTCGTATTTACGACACACTTTTAGTGCAGCCTGATTTTCTTTAAAACTGGATCCACGTAAAAATTTTCCTCCTTTTATCCAAGCCATGTCTGCAAACTGTTCTACTTCAGATTTTTTATTTCCCTGTTCAATGGTCTGGGGAACTGCTTCAGACACAAAAAATCCATTATTAAACAACAAGAATAAAAAACAAACAGTTGAAAGATTACGATTGAGTGAAGGGATAATAAACACGGGCTTAAATAGAGTCCAACAATTTACCGGCTTTCTTTAGTTTGTACCGAGAAGCGGGTCATTTCTTTTCCGTGAATATAAAATAACGACAGGCCTAAAACCATATTGATAGTATATAGCCATGTCAATTGGCTGTGATAACGGTCGAACTGAATCTGTAGTTTCTGGTCTGCGGGATTGGCCTTCTTAAGCTGATCCATGGCATGCATTTCTGGCCGCAATACGCTACCGATATAAATAGCAAGAACCATCATGACGGCCAGGAAAACTTCGCGTGTGTATCGACGTTTCGTCACCACCTGAGGTTCGTACCCAACCGTACTGTATTTTGTAATCAGGAATTTGATAACTTCGGAGAGAACCATAATCGTTAGACAGGTATAAATGATGTTAATATTAAAAACATCCATAATTTTATTCATGATTGTACTGGCTGCCAATGCCTGCTCTTTCAGATTCACACGTACCATGATCTCTACCAAGATACCGAGCAGGAACATGCCCGCCACCCAAAAGCTGAGAGATAATAAATATAACCAGTTCGAAATAAAAACTAAACGTTTCATAATAGCCTTAAATGGACAAGTTAAAACAGAACCTCTAGGTATTTGATGAGTCTTGTTCGCTTAAAAAATCTATAACCTACCTACCTTTTCGGAATATGAAGGCTAAGCCGATGATATAACACGTACTACCGCAAGTGGCCCTGTTAGTGGCCTCCGGAGACACGTTTTCGTAAGGATTTGAAGCTTTCTTTTATTTCCTTTTCTTCTCGCTCTCGAGCTTTTATTACATCGTCTCGGTCACCACCGAACCAAGTTTTAACAGTGGTTCCCACTCTTTCCCTATTAACCGTATTCAGAATCGACAAATAAATAATCCCGTAAAAAACTGCGAAGCCATACAGAATGTAAGGAATAAGGGATCGCAGGCGTTGTTTCTCTTTCAGCGAACGATGATCCCAAATTTTATACCATAAGCCTCCTTGCTTATCCTCGCCCATAATGCTTTCCAGAAAGTGCCCTTAAATACATATATATACACCTTTTTGAGAGGCTCGCTAGAAATTCGATCATAACAGAATCATAAAATCGAAACAACCGGACCTTGCCCTGTGAGGATAAGTAGAACGTTTAGAGAAAACGGTGACTTTCAAACCTCTGCGCAAGGTTAATAAAATCCTGCCTCCATGCCAGGATAATTTTACACAGAGAAAAAGGAATTGACCTATCTCCACAAGCCATTGGCGTGTTGTGGTATATTTCTAATTTTGAACGCTTTGAAAAGAATGAAACCTTGATAGAAATCACACCTGTAGAAAAAGTAAGCGGCTTTATAAAAGTACCTGGCTCTAAGAGCTATACCAATCGTGCTTTATTGATTGCAGCTTTGGCAGACGGCGTCAGTCGGCTGGAAAAACCGCTGGTGAGCGATGATACTAAGTTCATGATACAGGCTTTGAATCGATTCGGCATCCAGGTTGAGGAAGCACCCAACACTTTTATCGTTTGTGGAAAAGGAGGAAAGCTGACTGCCCCCACTGAGGATATTTTTGTTGGTAATGCCGGAACCACCATGCGCTTTCTCACAACCTTTTCAGCCTTAACAAAAGGAAAGGTCCGGTTAGACGGTGATGAGCGCATGCGGGAACGTCCACTTACCGACCTACTTGAGTGTCTGAAACAAATGGGTGTCAGAACCATTTCCACCTACCATAACGGTTGCCCACCTATAGATATAGAAGGCGAAGGCGTTCCAGGAGGAACAGTAAAACTAGCCGGCGATAAAAGCAGCCAATATCTCACTTCGCTCCTTTTGTCGGCGCCCTATTTCCAAAACAAAACAAACATCCTTATCCAAGGTGACCTTACGTCCAAATCTTATGCAGATATAACTTTAGACATAATGAAAACTTTTGGAATACAGGTAGAAAATGACAACTATAAGAAGTTTAGCGTTGAAGCGAACCAAATTTATAAAGCACAAACCTACCAAGTTGAAGGGGATTGGTCGAGCGCCTCTTATTTTCTTGCTGCAGCAGCGATCACAGGGGGTAACATAACCCTTACTGGGGTTAACCCGGCCAGTATTCAGGGAGATGCGCAATTTCCCGATGTGCTAGAAAAAATGGGCTGCAAAGTAAAAAAATCAGCCGATTCTCTGCAACTTCAAGGTGACTCGTTAAGAGGAATCACAATCAATATGAATAACATGCCAGATGCTGTACAAACGCTCGCGGTGACAGCTTTGTTTGCAAAAGGTAAAACAGTGATAAAAGGTATCGGAAATCTCAGAATAAAGGAAACCGACCGCATCGAAGCCTTAGCAAATGAATTAGGACGACTGGGCGCAAAAATTGAAACCGGAGAAGATTTTCTCATTGTACGTCCTTCTGAATACCGGGGTGCAGAAATCGAAACTTACAACGACCATAGAATGGCAATGAGTTTTGCCATAGCGGGACTAATTATTCCAGGAGTGAAGATTAAAAACCCTAAATGTGTTGAGAAATCGTTTCCTGATTTTTTTACCCACTGGCCGCCTAGTAACGCCAAAAAAACTTGAATTGGAAGATCATTAATCACTATAGAGCAGGGCTCTTGCGTAGCAATCTCCGACTAATGCGCAGCAACTTGTTAACAATATTTCATGAAAAAACACACCTACACCAATAAACTTGTAAAAGAAAAAAGCCCTTATCTGTTACAACATGCTCACAATCCTGTGAACTGGCACCCTTGGGGTGATGAACCTTTCCGTATAGCAAAAGAAAAAAATATACCCGTACTCATCAGTATAGGCTATGCCACCTGCCATTGGTGTCATGTAATGGAACGCGAATCTTTTGAAGATGCGGTTCTAGCCGCAGTTCTCAATAAAAGTTTTGTCAGTATCAAAGTCGATCGTGAGGAGCGTCCAGACGTCGACAGTATCTATATGCAGGCTATTCAAGCATTAGGGCAACAAGGTGGTTGGCCACTCAATGTGTTTTTAACACCCGATGGCGTACCGTTTTACGGAGGAACTTATTTCCCACCAGAAAGACGTAACAATTTACCTTCTTTTCTCGATGTCCTTCAATTCTTAATAAATACCTGGGAAAATGAACAGGATAAAGTTACCAAACAAACCAAGGCCTTGGTCGATTACATCCGTCAATCTTCCACACGAGAGCAAACTACAGCCGATCTTGATGATTTGAGTTTTGACGGGGAAGACAAAGCATTTGAGCTTTTTGAAAATCATTACGACAAACTTAATCATGGGTTTCAATTTCAATCACAAAACAAATTCCCCCCCTGTATGGGGCTTTCTCTTTTACTAAGACATCATCACCGAACTGGTAATTCCAATGCCCGGGTGATGACTGAAAACACTCTTAAGGCGATGAAATTCGGAGGAGTTTATGACCAGATAGGAGGAGGGCTTTCAAGGTACAGCACGGATTACAAATGGCTGGTACCACATTTTGAAAAAATGTTGTATGACAATGCTTTGTTCACGACGGCTCTAATTGAAACATATCAAGTCACAGGTAAGAAAGAATTTGCCGATTTTGCCAACGACCTTTTATATTATATCGATCGGGATATGACATCCAAAGAAGGGGCTTTTTACAGCGCCGAAGACGCAGACAGTGAAGGAATAGAGGGCAAGTTCTATGTCTGGACAAAAGAGGAGATCGAAAAAACTCTTGGCAGAAAAACAGCCAGTGTTGCAATTCCCTTTTACAATGTCACCCAGAAAGGAAATTTTGAAGGAAAAAATATCCTTTATTTAACACGAGAGCCTGAAACCGTTGCCAAGGAAATTGGGATGAATCCCGATGATTTTAGCAAAGAATTGCAGACGGCTCGTGAAAAATTGTTGGCCGTTCGTAGTAAGCGAATCCGTCCTTTGATTGATGACAAAATACTCACTTCTTGGAATTCCTTGATGATTAGCGCTATGGCTAAAACCGGGCGAGTGCTGGAAGATGCCGAGCGAATTGAAAAAGCAGCCAAGGCAATGCAATTCCTTCTTGATCAACTTAGAACTGCCGATGGAAAAATGTTACGTCGCTACAGAGATGGTGAAGCTCGCTACGATGGCTATTTGTTCGATTACAGCGCAACGGCAGTGGCTTGTCTGGAATTATATGAAACTACTTACGATGCATGTTATATCCAGACCGCACTAGAATTAATGCAACTTGTTGTTAAAAATTTTTCGAGTGAAAGCGGTGCTTTCTATGAAACCACCATTGATGCTAAAAAATTATTAGTTCGCCAAACCAGTGGCTATGATGGGGTCGAACCTTCGGGAAACAGCAATGCTGCCTTGGCTTTTCTAAAACTTTCAGCCTATTTAATTGATCCGGAATTGACTAAAAAAGCAGAAAAGATCTTCTTGAGCTTTAGTGATGAACTGATGGAATACGGGCTCAACTCTGCCTTTATGTTACAAGCACTGCATTTATATTTAGGAGGATTAAAAGAAGTGGCCATTATAGGCAAAAAAAATGACTCTGCGACTCAAAGTTTTCTAACTACCATTCGTAAAGGATTTTTCCCGAATTCGGTTTTTGCGTTTTCATATGACGATGAAGTTGAAAAAAACGCTAAAATAATCCCATTGCTAGAAGGCCGTAAATTGTATCAGGGCAAAGCTGTAGCATACGTCTGTCACCAAGGTACCTGTCTTCCACCTGTACAAACTTCAGAAGAATTAGTGAAATTATTGAGTTATGAATAAAGAAGTTCTATGATAAGGCACCTACTTCATAATTATAGTTTGGAGAAATTAAACTAAAATGCGAAAAGAATTGATTGATGACATGATAGAAATAGCTCTTAAAGGGCAATCAATTTCCAGTGATAAGGCTTTGCAACTGGAATCCTTCACCCATGAAGAGCTGGATTATCTTTTTATAGGTACCGATCGCATTCGCGACAAATTCAAGGGTGAAGATGTAAAAATTTGTTCAATCGTTAATGCTAAGTCTGGACGTTGTGTTGAAGACTGTTCCTTTTGCGCTCAATCGAGCTCATTTCAAACTGATGCCCCAGAAACTGAGCTGATGAGTGTCGAGGAAATGGTAGCTGCTGCTAAAGAAGCAGAAGCATTTGGTGCTAATGAGTTCTCCATTGTAGCTTCTGGAACTAAAATGGATGATCGTAAAGAACTGGACAAAGTTATCGCAGCGGTGCGCCGAATTAAAGCTGAAACCAAACTAGAAACCTGCTGTTCATTAGGACTAATGGAACTTGACGACCTAAAAGAGTTAAAAGCCGCCGGGCTAGACCGTTGCCATCACAACCTTGAAACTGCCGCCAGTTTTTTCAATAAGATTGTAACCACTCATACCTATGAAGATGAAGTAAAAGCGGTACAAAATGCTAAAGAAGCAGGGCTACAGGTTTGTGTCGGTGGAATTTTTGGAATGGGGGAAACTTTTGCTCAGAGGGTAGAACTCGCATTTTCTATTCGAGAATTAGGCACCCAATCTCTTCCTATCAACTTCTTAAAACCCATAGATGGTACCGGGTTGGATCATTTGGAAACAATCGAATACTACGATGCCCTAAAAACCATTGCCCTACTCCGACTAGTTCTACCAAAGATAGACTTGTTTGTATGCGGAGGTAGAGAGGAGGTAATGACAGACAAACAGGAACAGTTGTTCTCTGCCGGGGCAAACGGAATTTTAGGTGGCAATTATCTGACAACAAAAGGCCAAGACCCAAAAAGAGATATTGAAATGATCCAAAGCTTGGGTCTTCGACCAATAGCAAGTATTACGCAGGACTGAGCCAGTAAACATCCTCAGGCTAGAAGTGAGTTATCTCGGCAAAAAACACTAAACTAATCACCTTTAGTGGCATGATTTAAAAATTTATTGGCCTCATTGACTTCCAGGTCTACTCTGTTAGCCCCAGAGCTCGTCTGGAATTTCCAGTCGATCGATCTTTTTCCCTTGACTCACATGTTGATCGAGAATTTCATCAACATCTTCAGGTTGAACTTTTTGGTACCAGACTCCATCTGGATAAACAATCACTACAGGACCTACTCCGCATGGCCCTATACAACCGGTGTTAGTCACAGTACATTTCCCGAACAAACCTTTTTGTTCGACGCCCATGGCTAGTTTTTCGAAAATTGCATTAGAACCGTTTTCACCACAAGACCCGCGTGGATGTCCTGGAGGGCGGCTATTGGTACAAACTAAAATATGATAACTTGGTTTCGGCATCTAAAAATCTCCGCTTGAATTGAATGAAAAAAAGAATGCTACATTATACATTTAATAATTGGAATAAATTTTTACATATACGCATGAAAAATCTAAGCGCTAACTTTGGACGTTTTGATAAAGATTATCTGACCTCATGGCTCGAAGATTTTTCTAATGAGCCAGTATTACAATTGGAGTGCCTCCT